>CAMPHP010000151.1 GCA_946885925.1 uncultured Litorilinea sp. | reverse complement strand
CATCACCAGCGCGCCTGTGGTGGCGATGGTGGTGGAGGGCACTGGCGCAGTCGCCGCGGTGCGCCAAATGGTGGGCGCAACCAAGCCCGCCGAAGCTGCACCTGGCACGATCCGCGCCGACTTCGGGCTGGAAATTGGCCGCAATCTCGTCCATGCCAGCGACCAAGTAGAGACCGCTGTGCGCGAGATCGAGCTATGGTTTGGCGATGACATGGTGAGCTGGCAGCGAGCAGAAGACCCGTGGGTGTTTGAGGGCTAAGGGGTGTGATTTAGGCTAGACAGCCGCTTACACCAACAAGCGCAGGAGTGACACAGAGCGGAAAGAATGTCCTCTTTCCGCTCTGTGTGATAAGCATTATACTTCTGCTGAGTAGCGATGTTTTCCTGATTAAAGACCAAGCCCCGCCGCATTTCCTCGGCAGAAATTCCACCTTCGCTTTTGTACTTTGAGCGGGCATCTTCGATCAATTCAAGGAATTGTGGATGCATGCTCAGTTTTGGAGACGTGCTTGATAACCCTCTAGTGCTCGCTGGATACCAGTTGAGTCTGCACGACTGGATAATTCCAGGGGTAATTCTACGCTCATTGAATTTTCTTAGATACATTACCATTCCATCATACCCGCGCCATTAGAAAGTCGTTCTAACACAGCCCTGCTCTAGCAGGGTAATTTAGTTTTGACCTCTGATTATCCCTACACTACAATAGGCAGTATCGATTGGGAACCATAACCCAGGCGTAGACTTGTCCCCAGATTTTGTTGTGTCCGCCATGCCTGCGCCAAATCCACCCGTTCTATATATCACCCACATCGCTCCGCCCATGCGCGGCAGAAGAGGAATATCTTATGTCAGCAACTTTTGATACGACTGCTTCCAAAAGTGAAGTCTATGCTCCGTCGCCCGAAGTCTTAGCGAATGTGCAATTGCCTAATTATTTAGAAGTGCGTGAGCAAGCGCTGAAAGACCCGCTCTCTTTTTGGGATGCACGCGCCAAAGAATTGGTCGAGTGGTACGAACCCTACGACCAGATCCTTGACGACAGCAATCCCCCCTTTTACAAGTGGTTCACAGGCGGCAAAATCAACGTTGTTCATAATGCACTAGACCGTCATGTGAAGAGCTGGCGCAAGAACAAACTGGCAATGATTTGGGAAGCGGAAGATGGTGAACAGCGCACCTATTCGTATTTCAAGCTCTGGAAAGAAGTCAACCGCTTCGCCAATATTCTCAAAAGCATGGGTGTGAAGAAGGGCGACACCGTCACCATCTATATGGGTCGTGTACCTGAAATGCCCATTGCCATGCTCGCCACTGCAAAGCTTGGCGCAATTCACAGCGTGGTTTACGGTGGTTTTAGCGAACAAGCATTGGCCGACCGTATTGAGGACGCCAAGAGCAAGGTCGTCGTTACTTGTGATGGCGCTTGGCTACGCGGCAAAACCGTCAACCTCAAGGACATTGTGGATGAGGCAATCGCCCGCAGCCCAAATGTCCAGCGCGTGATTGTGCTCAAGCGCACAGGCCAACAGGTCAACATGGTTCCCGAACGGGACTTCTGGTGGCATGAATTGGCTGCATTGCCGGTTGCCGGTCCTTATTGTGAGACTGAGCCGATGGATGCCGAAGATCCCATGTTTATCCTATATACCAGTGGCACTACCGGCAAACCCAAAGGTCTCATGCACTCCTGCGGTGGCTATCAGGTCTTTATTGCGGCCACGCTCCAATACGCTTTTGACACGCGCGAAGATGACCGTTACTGGTGCGCGGCAGACCCCGGCTGGATCACAGGCCACAGCTATATTGTTTATGCGCCGTTGATCCTGGGGCTTACCTCCTTTATCTATGAAGGTGCACCTGGTTATCCTTTCCCCGACCGTTGGTGGCAGCAGGTAGAGAAGTATGGCATCACCCTTCTCTACACCGCACCGACCGCCATCCGCGGCCTCATGCGCTTTGGCGATGCATGGCCTGCGCGCCATGACCTGAGCAGCTTGCGTATTTTGGGCACGGTGGGTGAACCTATCAACCCCGAAGCGTGGCGCTGGTATTACACCAACATCGGTAAGGAACGCTGTCCGATTATCGACACCTGGTGGCAGACTGAAACGGGCGGTTTTATGATCACGCCCACGCCGATTATACCGCTTAAGCCAGGCAGTGCTACCTTGCCTTTTGCTGGCATTGAGGCCGACGTTGTGCGCGAGGATGGCACATCGTGCGAACCTGATGAGGATGGTTATCTGGTCATTAAGAAGCCCTGGCCGGGGCTGGCGCGTACAGTCTGGGGTGATCCTGATCGTTATCAGCAGACCTATTGGTCTGACTTCGAGAATCAAGGCTGGTACTTCTCGGGTGACAGCGCGCGTAAGGATGAAGACGGCTATTTTTGGATCATCGGGCGCATGGACGATGTGATTAAGGTTAGTGGCTATCGCCTGGGTACTGCTGAGGTGGAGAGCGCGCTGGTAAGCCATAAGTCTGTGGCCGAAGCCGCGGTCATTGGTGTACCCGACGAACTGCGTGGTAATGTCATTCGTGCCTACTGTATCCTGAATGCCGGTTTGACAGGTGACGAGACATTGGCCGACGAACTCAAGGCCCATGTGCGCCACGAAGTTGGCCCCATCGCTGTGCCAGCATCGATTGAATTTGTCAATTCGCTGCCCAAGACGCGCAGTGGCAAGATCATGCGCCGTCTGCTCAAGGCCAAGGTGTTAGGCCAGCCCGTAGGTGATACAAGCACGTTGGAAGACTAGCCCCATCATTCTTCTAGGCCAGTCACTCTTTTAGGCCAGGAAGTAGCGAGGTCGCCCTAAGAATGAAACTGCGTCCGGCGAAGCATCCCCACCTTCGTCGGACGTTCTTTATCTGCTTTCTTTATCTGTTCACTTTTCCTGCTTTACCATGAACTGCTTTGCCAGAAGGAGTTGCTATGTCTGTTCAAGCACCCGCCGGTGTGACTATCACTGGCCCAATCACCTCGGCAGTGGAAGAAGTGTTGACGCCTGATGCGTTGGCTTTTATTACAGACCTCCATCGTCGCTTTAACCCCACCCGTCGCCAACTGCTAAATGCCCGCGCCGAACGCCAAGCGGCTATCAATCGGGGGGCAAATTTGGGCTTTCTGGACGAGACTGCCTCTGTGCGCGAGGCCGAATGGCAAGTAGCCCCTGCCCCGGCTGACCTGAATGACCGGCGTGTGGAGATCACTGGCCCCACCGAGCGCAAGATGATGATCAACGCCCTCAATTCCGGTGCAAAGGTCTTTATGGCTGATTTTGAGGATGCGCTTTCGCCCACTTGGGAGAATGTGATCGACGGGCAGGTCAATTGCAGCGATGCCATTCGCCGTACAATTAGCTTCCAGAATCCCGATGGACGTGTCTATAAGCTCAACGATGAAATTGCTACCTTGCTCATCCGCCCGCGCGGCTGGCATTTGGTGGAAAAGCATCTGCTCATAGACGGTGAGCCGGTTTCTGCCAGTATCTTTGACTTTGGCCTCTATATGTTCCGCAATGCCAAGGAACTGTTGGCCCGTGGCAGTGGTCCCTATTTCTATCTGCCTAAGCTCGAAAGCCATTTGGAAGCGCGCTTGTGGAATGATCTTTTTAACTACACACAAGACGAGTTGGGGATTCCGCGCGGTTCCGTACGCGCTACGGTGCTCATCGAGACCATTCTGGCCGCGCTAGAGATGGAAGAGATTCTCTACGAAATACGCGACCATGCCGCAGGGCTTAATGCAGGTCGCTGGGATTACATTTTTAGCGCCATTAAGAAATTCGCCCAGCGCTCCACGCATGTCTTGCCTGACCGCGGCCAGGTGACCATGACCGTACCCTTTATGCGCGCCTATACGGAACTGCTGGTGCGTACCTGCCACAAGCGGGGCGCACATGCCATCGGTGGTATGGCCGCGTTTATCCCCAACCGTCGAGACCCGGTTGTTACCGAAAATGCGCTGGCAAAGGTCAAGGAGGACAAGGAACGCGAATCGCGCGATGGCTGTGATGGCACATGGGTAGCTCATCCTGACCTTGTGCCTTTGGTGAAAGAGATCTTTGACCAGGTATTAGGAGATCGCCCCAACCAAACGGATAAATTGCGTGAGGCTGTCCATGTCACCGCCGCCCAGATTCTTGATGTGCAGATTCCGAGTGGGCAGGTCACCGACGCAGGGTTGCGGCTCAACATTAGTGTAGCACTGCAATACATGAATGCCTGGCTCAATGGCAATGGGGCTGCCGCCATCAACAATTTGATGGAAGATGCCGCTACCGCCGAAATCTCCCGTTCGCAGTTGTGGCAATGGATTCACCAAGGGGCTAAGTTGGAGGATGGGCGCACGATTACGGTAGACCTCTATCAGCAACTACGCAACGAGGAGCTAGCTAAATTGGGCGGTAGCGGCGTATCCCGCTATGAAGAATCGGTGGAATTGCTGGATAACCTAGTTCTGAGCAAGGATTTTGTTGAGTTCCTGACCTTCCCCGCTTACGAGTTACTGGATTGAATTCTGCTGCATGAAAAGTTAAACGGAGTCTCTCTTCTGACAGAGACTCCGTTTATTATCCTTTCTTTGAGGAGTTACTATGGAGTCCACCTATATTGTTTCGGCAGCACGCACGCCGATTGGCAAATTTGGCGGGGCCTTTGTCGATCTTTCCCCTGTGCAGTTGGCTGCAGAGGCTATGCAAGCGGCCATGACTCGTGCTGGCGTTGGGGGAGATGTGCTCGATTTGTATATCGTCGGCAATATCCTCAAGCATGGTCATGGACAATTGCTGCCGCGCCAAGCGGCACTGGCCGCGGGCATCCCCGAAAGCGTGGATGGCTATGCCGTGGATATGCTCTGTTCGTCAGGGATGATGGCGGTGATGAATGGCGATCTTGCGATTCGCGGTGGTGAGGCAGGGTTGGTCCTGGCGGGTGGCGTAGAGTCTATGTCACAAGCGGGCTTTTTTCTCAGCCACAAGGCACGCTGGGGCTATAAACTGCTCAACAATGGGCCGGAGGGGTTGCGTGATTTGTTGCTGGACGATGGGCTGCGCGACCCTATTAACAAGGAGTTGATGGGGGAGGAGACCGAACGGTTAGCGCAAAGCCATGAGGTGACGCGGTTTGAGATGGATGAGATTGCCTGTATCTCGCAGCAGCGTGCGGCGACCGCCACAGCCGAGGGCAAATTTCGTGCTGAGATTACGCCCATCACCTTGATGCAGCGCGGCAAGCCGGTGGAGATCACCCAGGATGAGGGTATCCGCGCCGATACGACAATGGAGAGCTTGGGCAAGCTGCGTCCGGCTTTTAGCAGCGATGGTGTCTTGACAGCGGGTAATTCTTCGCAGCTTTCCGATGGCGCGGCGATGCTGCTGCTGGCAAGTGAGGCCGCGGTTGAACGGCACGGACTTACACCCTTGGCGCGCATTCTTGGCTTTAGCTGGCACGCTGTCACGCCCTGGCGCTTTGTGGAAGGCCCCATTCCTGCTGTGCAAAAGCTTGTCGATAAGTTGGGGATGCAAGTCTCTGATTTTGACCTTTTTGAGAATAACGAAGCCTTTGCCCTGAACAATCTGCTCTTACAACGCAGTCTGGATATTGGCGCGGACCGGCTCAATATCTATGGCGGAGGCATCGCCTTGGGGCATCCCATCGGCGCGTCTGGTGCACGCATCCTGGTGACGCTGCTCCATGCGCTGCGCCAAGAGGGGGCGCGGCGGGGCATTGCTTCGCTCTGCCACGGGTTAGGTGGCGGTACAGCGGTAGCGGTGGAGTTGGTGTAGTGCATGAGAAAGAATCCTCATGGAACCGCACATTTTGACTGCACAAAAAGCTTACTGGAACCGGCACTTCTCCCAGGATATTGCTCCTGCGTCTGCTCGTTCGGTATGGCTTGATGAACTTCTTGGGCAGACCGGCAGAGCGCTAGAGGGAGATGTACTTGAAATTGGATGCGGTCGTGGGCATGATACCTACCATCTTCTCCAAGCAGGCTGCCGCGTGACCTGCCTTGACCTCTCCTGGAATGCCTTGCAGAATATCGCACGCCACTTTCCGGCAGCGCAATTGGTCCACGGCGCTTTGCCTGAACCCCTGCCCTTTCGCTCGGCAACCTTTGCCTATGTCATCGCCGGGCTAAGTCTCCACTACTTTCGCTGGCAAGATACCTGTGCAATTATTCAGGAGATAGGGCGCGTGCTGCAACCAAATGGGGTATTGATCTTTCGGGTCAATTCGACAGAGGATGTTGCGCATGGTGCCGGACGCGGCGAAGAGATTGAGCCGAATCTATTCCTCTATGAAGGACGCTATAAACGTTTTTTTACGGAGCCTATGTGCCAAGAACTTTTTGATGATAGTTGGCAACTTGAACTGCTCACGCCAAGGGTAGAGACGCGCTTCCAAGAGACCAAACCAACCTGGATGGGAATCAGCACGCGCAAAGCCCCAAGCATATCATGATGATACCCTGAAAACTTAAACTATAAACAGGAAGCGGCAACCCACACCAGGTCGCCGCTTTTTTGTCATAATTGCTTTAGAATCAACCGGACGTGTCTAGAGCACCTTGACCACGACTTGGGCCTTATTCCACAATTCTTCGAGTTGGTAGTGCTCGCGTGCTTCTTCGGTAAAGAGATGGACGATTACATCGCCATAATCCACCAACACCCAGCCGCCCCCGCGATTCTCTGCCCCTTCAATGCTTAATGGGCGGATATTCTGCTCCACACGTAGCGTTTGGAGTAAATCGTCCTCAATGGCTTTGGCCTGTCGTTCAGTATCCACCGTTGCAATCACAAAGTAGTCAGCGATAGAGGTCTGCTCATGGATGTCCAGCAGCACAATGTCAGATGCTTGTTTTTCCTCGACAATGTCGATAATCTGTCGAGCGAGTGTATTACTATCCAGAAATGCCTCCTGTGATTGGGTATTTACGGGGACCATCCCCGCGTAATCTCGCAGTTTAGCACAGATGTTTGCGAAGCTCAAGGGGGAATCTCACATTTGTACGAGAATTGTATCTTTTGGGTCTGTTAACC
>CAMPHP010000150.1 GCA_946885925.1 uncultured Litorilinea sp. | reverse complement strand
GCATTGCCCTATCCCAAGTTAGAATGGCTCAACGGTGTCTACATTCGTGAGATGGACCCGGCAGAACTTCAGCAGCGCTTGGCTCCATTCCTGGCAAAACAATTGGGAATGGACGAGGAAGAATTACGCACAAGCGAACGGCTTGCCAAACTGGTGCCGTTGGTGCGCGAGCGGATCAAGCTATTGACCGAAGCAGCTGACAAGGTTGATTGGGCTTTTGTTGAGGCCGATGCCATCACCTATCCCGACCCCACGATCCTGCTCGGCAAGGGGTTGGATGGTGCTCAGACTATAGCGGTTTTGCAAGAGGGTGCCGAACTACTACGCTCTGTGGAGCCTTTTACCGCAGAGGCGATGGAGCCACTTTTCCGCGCTGCGGCAGAGAAGGCCGGGGTCAAGGTGGGCAGCTACTTTACGCCGTTCCGGGTTGCAATTACGGGGCGCACCGTCTCTCCGCCTCTCTTTGAGAGTATTGAGGTGTTGGGACGAGCAGAGACGCTGGCGCGGGTAGAGAATGCGCTTAAGGCGTTGCAAAGCTATGTGGGTGAGAAGGTATAAGCACAGTAGATAGTGGCAAACGAGACCTTTCTCGCAGCTTTAGGCCTTGAGGAAGGTGGTTTTCGCCATGTGTATTGTATGCAGCACGGATGAATCGTTATCATCCGTGCTGCTTTTTGTTGTGCGGATTTTTATTAGTTGCCCTTAGAACTTGCCTGTTTGGTGTACTTGTGAACAGTTCTGCGCGTAATTAGTCAAAATATGAAAATTTGGGTATTGATCTGTAAGATCAATAGTGCTAATATTGCACCGCTGCCCCATTCTTTTATCGTCCCTTTGTTGTGCGTTCCAGAATAATTGCAATTTTCCAAGCTTGTTCCTGCTAGCTCTGGCAGGGTGATTGCGTGTTTTGCAATCTGAAATCCTCACCTGCTGCATGCACCTGTGCGAATCCCCGCGTACCAGGTAAATGCTTTCTGTAAGTTCAAAACAAAATATCTACTACTTTGAAATGTGGTGTTATACGACAACGTAATGTCTGCTGGCATGGCGCGCTTTTGCATTGCCGGTAATCCATCGTAGACGAGAGGGCGCATCATGGTAAACCGCATCATTCTGCTCCTGTTTGCCCTAAGCCTGTGTATTGTCTTCGCTGCTTGTGGTGAAGACCCATCTTCTCCTGTTACACCTCCTTCCACAGAGGTTTCTACAGAGGCTAGCTTTGGCACACCAATCTCGAATCGTATAGAAGTTCATGCCGACTCCGACCAGGATGGGCACGACCATTCCCACCTTGAGCCAGCACAGGCTACGGCGGAGATGAGTGTTGCCCTAGTCCCTTCCGAACTGGTCGTTGGCCCCAACCGCTTTGCGGTCGGTCTGTTTGACGCAAACGGACAAGCCGTAAATCAAGCGGAAGTGCATTTTCATTACTATGATCTGAGCAATCCTCAGACCCCTGTGCTGGAATCCCATGCAGCGGCAACCCGTCTGCAAACACCTGATGGCTTGACAACCATATTTACCCACGAGCGCGAGTTCCCACATGCTGGCGAGTGGGGCGTTGAAGTACAGGCGCGCTTTCCGAATGGGACTGCTGCCCTGAAGCGCATTGGCTTTGAAGTGTTGGCAGAGTCAACAGCTCCGATGCCTGGTGAAGAGGTGCCGCCTGTTGATACATTGACCACCAGTGATGTCAACAATGATCTGAGCCAGTTGACCTCTGCGCCAGCCCCCAACCCGGCGTTCTACCAGCAAAGCTTGAACGAGGCGATTACGAATGGCAAACCAACTGTACTGCTCTTTGCCACTCCTGCTTTCTGCCAGACGCGATTCTGCGGCCCAGCCTACGAGTTAACCAGCGCGTTGCAGGAACGTTATGCCGTCCAGATCAATTTTATCCATGTCGAGGTCTATAGTGGTCTGCCCAATCCATCTGCTACCAACTGGCAAGTAGCCCCGGCAATGGCCGCGTTTGGGCTTAGCACAGAACCCTGGCTCTATCTGATTGATCGCAATGGTGTAGTGGTTTATCGGGTGGAGGGAATGTTCGGCATGGCTGAGATTGAGCAACTTCTGCCAGCACTGCTTGAGTCCTAACCCCTCGTGCAAAGCTATTCTATTCCTTGGATTGTCGTCGGGTCGTCTTCAAAGTTCGATTCCGCCAGCTTCTAGCGGGGAAGGCCAGGTGTGCTATGCAATAAGCTGAAAGGTTACCTCATCGCTGTTTAAGGACGAAGTGCCCTCTGATGGAACATGTTCAGACAAGGAGATTACCCATGAACCCCGTTGCATTGTGTTGTAGATTGTCCTTGGTCGTGAGCATCCTCGCATTGGTTGGCTGCCAGCCTGTGCGTCCAGAAGCGCCCGCCCCAGCGCCACAGGAAGTGACTGTTCTGGCGGGGGCAGGTCAGGATGTTGTAGCTATTAATGCCTTTTTCCCAGCATCTGTGCGTATACGCGTAGGGGATACGATCACTTGGAATATCAACAGCGATGAACCCCATTCAGTGGCTTTCCTGTCTGGCGCTCCACTTCCACCGGATCCAGTTCCTGTACCTGGCGGTGGGCCAACTGATATTATGTTGAACCCTGAGTCGACTTTTTCAAGCAGGGCTCCCGGTGCGCCAGTTGAAACATACAGTGGTACAGAGTACCGCGTCTCCGGTGATCTTTCAAATGGCAAGGTTATACCTCCCAATGAATCGTACAGCCTGACCTTTGACACCCCAGGAACCTACCAATATATCTGTCTTATCCACCCAGGCACAATGAGAGGTGAAGTCGTTGTGGAGGAGGCCACAGCCGCGGACGTGCCCACCCAGGCTGACATTGATGCCCAGGCCGAATCTGAAATGGCTCCATTGCTGGAAATGGCCGAGGTGACCCGTGCCCAGACAACCGATCCCGAACTGGTTAAGTCGGAGCCCGGGCCAAATGGCAGCACGATTTGGTATGTGCCAGCCGGGGTGACAGGGCTTGATCCGCGGATTGAGATCTATGATTTCTTTCCAAAGGATTTGACGATCCAAAGTGGCGACACGGTGATCTGGACATCAACCTTTTTCCACCAGGTGATCTTCCATCCTGGGCAGCCCGCACCTGAATTTGTCCTGCCGACAGAGCAAGAGTCGGGGCCGCCCCTCATGATTGTGAACCCAGTTGTTGCCTTCCCATCAAAGCCAACGGGTGAATTCGATGGCACGAGTCTCTACAGCAGCGGGTTGATCGGCCTGCCAGTCGGGGCACTACCTGGCGGCACGACCTTCGCCCTGACCTTCAGCGAGCCGGGGTCTTACGAGTACATCTGTGGAACCCATCGCCCCTTGGGTATGAGGGGGACCGTAACAGTTCTCGAGCAGTAGCCTATCCGCGCGTGCTCGCCCCTTCGTCATGTAGGAACCTGAGGAGCCGAGTTTAGGGTGAAACTCGGCTCCTCACTTCCCGGCGGCTCTGCAAACTGTCGCGCCTTTGCCTGAGCCTTTGGAGTGTTTTGGGAGATGATCATGCTTGGCTCTCGGCGTTGGCTCCTCATCAAACTCCTGCTATTGTTGTTTCTTGTCTCTTGCCTCGTCTTTACGCCTGCTATTGCCTATGCACATGGCGGCGTGGCAGATGGGCATGAACAGAGCCTCTATACCTACTTGTCGTTGAACCAGGGTTGGCTCACGCTCTCTTTGCTCGCCTGTGCCATTATCCTTTTTATTTCTTATTTCCGTCGCCAACGTACCGGCCTCCCACTCGCACCAGTCCACGGCATCTTTACCCTTGTTGCAATCGCTAGCGTCATGACAGTGGGTGCGCTGGGTAGTGAGCGCCAGGAGCAAATGTTAGCCATTGGTGCCTTAACCGCGAACAGTCACGAAATAGATGAGGGACTGTTGTTGACGGGTGACATGGATGAGGAAAGCATCTATGCAGGGCGGCGCTGTAGTGCCGCCGACCCTGTGCAAGAATATGACGTGGTTGCTATCGGGCTAGAGATCACGCTGAACCGCTATTTAGACTATGACCCGGAAGGCCGCATGTATGTGCTGGAGGAGGAGCTAGAGCGAGTCGAGCAGGAAGTGGAACAGAATGAAGCCGCCCGCGCGGGTGAGGCCGAACCTGCTGTAACGGCTGGGCTGCAAGGGGATGCCATCCAGCCGTTGATCTTGCGTGTGAACCAGGGCGAGTGCCTCCGCATTCATTTGCGCAATGGCATGGCCCCAGAAGTAGGTGAGCCAGTTAGTTTTCATCTGCATGGTTCGAGCCTTTACCTAGCCGAAAGTGGCGACCCTGCTCTCGCCAGCAACCCGGAGGTCTTCGCCTCCCCTGATTCAGTGGTTACCTATGAGTGGTTTGTAGGAGCGGATGAGCCAGAGGGTACGCATTATTTTCACAGCCACGGTCTGACACGTGAACAGACCAATCATGGCCTGTTTGGGGCGGTGATTGTGGAGCCTGCAAATTCTCGCTATATAGACCCGCTGAGCGGTGATGAATTGCGGAGTGGGTGGGCAGCCATTATCGAAGACCCCAACGGCAGCAATTTTCGTGAATTTGCCCTGATCTATCATGAGATTGGCACAGAACGATTCCGCCACCGCAACCAGTTTGGACAGCAGGTGGACCTTCTCGATAGGTTCACTGCTTCCTACAAGCCCGGAGGGCGCGCCCTGAACTATCGAAGCGAGCCATTTATGAACCGGCTAGCCTTAGAGCATAAAACCTCTGGCCGCGTTGATCACTCTATGCCATATAGCTCCTATTCCTTCGGGGACCCAGCGACACCCATTGCGCGTAGTTATCTAGGCGATCCGGTAAAGCAGCGGCTCATTCACGGGGGCTCAGAGGTCTTCCATGTGCATCATGTACATGGTGGGGCTATTCGTTGGCGTCGCCAGCCGGATGCAGAACCAAGCAACTTTGACCACGGCTTTGAGAAGCAGCCACCTTTGCTGCCGCTGGCTTCGGAGCGCATCGATTCGCAGAGCATCGGGCCTTCGGAAACGTATGATGTGGAAAATGAATGTGGCAGTGGTGGCTGCCAGCAGAGTGTGGGCGACTATCTCTTTCACTGCCATGTCGCCCACCATTACATTGCGGGTATGTGGGGACTCTGGCGTGTCTATAACACGCTGCAAGACGAGACAGTTGCCCAGGACGAGTTGCCACCCTTACAAGAGCTGCCGGATCGCCAGGGTGAGGTCAAGCGAGCCGTGACATCGCAGGAGTTGGTGGGGCTGCGTGTAGATTGGAAGGGGAAGGGTTTTGAGATTGACGAGGCGAATCTGCCGGAATGGGTCGAACAGCAACTTCCCCCGCCCGGAGTCCCAAAAGAGGATGATGCTTCGGTGCTTGACTGGGAAAAGCAAGATGCCCTCTATTTGAATGAGGTAGAGAGCGAAGACATCTGGCCTGGCTACCGTTCAGATGCTCCCGGTACGCGGCTGCCCTTTTATTTCGACCCGAATACGGGCAAATTGGCCTATCCTTTCTTGCGACCCCACCTTGGCAAGCGGCCTCCCTTTGCGCCTAATCACGGGCCTGCACCCTTTCTTGACCCCATTTCGCAAGGGACGGATCTGCCACCGCCTGGTGAGAATGGACCGTGGAGCCTGTGTCCCGCGGGTACTCGGCTCAAGCAATTTACCATTCATGCCATTAATCTACCCACCACACTGAGCCAGCGCGCGCGCCTAATAGACCCGGTGAGCCAGCTTTATGTGCTGAAACAGGATGAAGAGGAGGTGCGGGCCAATAATGGTCTTAGGACGCCACTGGCGATTCGCGCCAACGCTGGAGAGGATTGTGTAGACATCCTCTTCAAGAGCGAGCTAAAGGATACCGGCGAAAACTATCTGCACAGTAAGGTGAGCCTTCACATTCATTTTGTTCAGTTCGATGTGCAGGCGAGCGATGGCATCAACGCTGGCTTTAACTATGAACAGAGCGTGCGGCCTTTTACCGCTGAAGGTGAAACGCTTCAAGCAGATGTGTCTGCCGGTGCTCTTGCCGTTGAACTGAGCAGTGCTGAACGTTTTCAGCCCGGAATTCTGGTTGGCGTTGGCATGGACGAAAACGAGACCTTTGAGGTTGCGCGCATCCTCGCCATTGAGGGCAATACGATCACCTTTGAAGAACCGCTTCGATATGACCATGCCCAAGAGGAAATTGTCAGCACCGAATTTCTGCGACATCGCTGGTATCCTGATGTCCAGTTTGGAACCGCCTATTTCCATGACCACGTCAGCGCGCTCACTTCTTGGAAACATGGACTCTTTGGGGCATTGATTGCCGAGCCGCCTGGCTCGACCTACCATGACCCGCACAGCGGAGAGATTGTCGAGAGTGGGCCGGTGGTTGACGTTCACACCGAAAATGTTGTCTCTCCTGATATTATGGGCAGTTTTCGGGAGTTGGTTCTCTTCCTGCAAGACGATACTCGCTTGACCCATGTGGAAGATTCCAGCGGCAGCGCCATCAATATGCGCGTCGAACCCTTAAAGGCAAGAGGTGGCGAACCTGCGCGTCTCTTTAGCAGCACAGTGCATGGCGACCCGGAGACGCCCATCTTGGAGTCTTATCTTGGCGATCCAGTAGTCATTCGCTCGTTGGTCCCGGCGACCCATGATGTGCATACGTTGCATGTGGATGGTCACTGGTTCCGTCTCGAACCATTTAGCAGCACCTCGCCGCCGATCAATACCATTCATCTCGGTATCTCGGAACGCTACGATTTGATGATCCCTGGCGCGGGCGGTCCGCAACGGATGCCGGGTGATTATCTCTATTACAACGGGAGATCATTCAAACTGCGCGAGGGGAGTTGGGGCTTGATTCGCGTCCATGACGGAGCAGCGGGAACGACATTGCAGCCGCTACCGGGTCATGAGGCGATTCCGCCACCGGCTGAAGCCGTCTGCCCGGTAGATGCACCACAGAAGCGCTTTGAGGTTGCCGCCATTCAAGCGCCTTTGCCCATGTTGGATGGTGCTGAGGGCAAGCTCTATGTCTTGAAGAAAGACAAAAACGCAGTGCAAACGGGTGACAGAGTTGCCGAACCACTGGTAC
>CAMPHP010000149.1 GCA_946885925.1 uncultured Litorilinea sp. | reverse complement strand
GTATTTAGAAAAGCCTACCAGAAACCACGAGTTTCTGGTAGGCTTTTTTGCTATATAAACTGCTGCTCCTACTCAGTATCATCCTTAGGCGTTTGGCCCTTGGCTAGGGAGAAGTGGCTGCCTGTGCCGCGCGAGCGCAGGCCCACTAGCTTGCGCAGCCACTTCTTCCAGAGGAGTGGTTGTAGTAGCTGCCACTCTTGGGTGAGGGTGCCATTGGCAGACTCGGAAACCGTTTCGACCATCGAGGCGGGCGGAATCGCTGTGGCAGTCATGTGCGTATGTAAGTCACGGCGACTAAAGCGGTAGTGCACGTACTGTTCGGTGATCGAATGGATGGGTGCGCGGCCTTCAGGTAAGGCGCGGCTTAGGTGTCGGGCTTGCTCATAGGGCGTATGGCTGGCTGGTCCAGCCAGCCCCAGGCGTTCCGCCCACCGTTGCAACCGTTCATAGAAGATCGGCGGCAATTCGGGGTCAAAACCTGCCGGGCCATTGACCTTTGTGCGCCGGATGAACCAGAGACCTATCCCCAGCACAACAGGTGTAACCACTGCCCAGAACCACCAGTTGCGAGTGGTCATGTCCGCAGCTTCCTCTATAAAACTTTCCTCTTGAGGCAAAGCTGCACCGGGGTCTTGGGGTATTTGCTCGTCGAGTAATTGCTCTTCAGGAAGCAGACTGCTGCTGCTTGGGTCTAGGTCCTCGGGCATCAATCCGCTTTCGTCAGCGCTTGCCCCGCTGGGACGATTGAGCTGGGTTTCACCCGCGGTCGGCTCGAATTCAATCCAACCATAACCAGGGAAGTAAACCTCTACCCAGGTGTGGGCATCGCGCTCGGAGATGTAATAGAGACGGCTTTCCTCATCATAGCGACCTTCAGCATAGCCACTGACAGTGCGCGCGGGAATGCCCAAACTCCGCAGCATGACAACCATAGCCGAGGCATAATAGTCACAATAGCCTTCGCGAATGTCATAGAGGAAATACTCTACCGGGTCGCGGTCGGGGGGGGGCGCTTCGATTTCATCATTGTAGGTATAGCTACGCAGATAAGTCTCTATCGCACGCACTTTAGCAAATACTGTGGGACGATCAGCGGTTAAGGTTGCCGCATCGGCTGCGACCCGCTCAGCGAAGTTCTCTGGCATTTGCAGGTATTGTTGGCGAATGGAGTCAGGGTACTCTGTGCTGGCCTGATCCAGCGCCTGTTCGGTGATGTTCGTCTGGGCGCTAACGACAGTATAGCTGTCGTTGGCTTCCAATCCTTGGCGAGTGCGTGCTGTGGTCACTTCAAAGGCTGGCTCACCTGTTGCTGTGGTTGTCGGCAGGGGGCGAATCCCCGCGGCAATGGGCAGATCAACCGAAATGATGTCGGGCGCGGCAAAGAGCATGCCGCTGGAGGGAGCCAGTAGCGTTATCGTTTGGGTTAGAGGTTCGCGCAGTTCCCATGCCGCAGTGGAAATGCTCTGATTGGCATCGAAATCTGTCTCTTCTTCGCCAGTACTTAACCATTGGCGACCTGTATAGGTGTCATAGACGACTGCACGCCAGTAGCGTCCACGCGGGGCGCTGACGTGAAAGATGATGCTGTCACCCACATTGCGTGCGCCACCTAGCGAGAGAGTGCGCCCAAAGCTGGAAGCAGTGGGACGGGTCTGGCGGTTGAGTCCCTGATAGAGCCGGTTCATGCGCTGCGAGGTCTCTTCCCACTGTTGGTTAATAGGGTCGAGCACGGTGCGTACTTCCATGCTGCGCCCCAGGCCAGGAATGAGCCAGGCGAGGACTACGACCGCAACGCTATAGGCCAAGCCGTTGCGTAAGAAGTCAAAGGTCACATCGGGGCTAAAGTGGATGCGTTGCTCGCGCCAGCGTAATTGCTGTTCCGCCAGGTTGGTGCGTACAAAGAGCAGCATGGCGATGAGGCAGAAGAAAACCAGGAACCCCAAGATAGAGTCGGGCGCGTAATAGGTATTGACCAGCAGCACTATCGCCGCAGGGATGATGGCGCGCCAGGTATAGCCATAGCGAAAGATCGACCAGACGCCTAGGTAGGTGAGCCACCAGAGCAGAAAACACATTTCAAAGATAAAGATGTAATTGTCTGTAGAGGCTACATTATTAATGGCTGCGTCAATCCAGTTTAGCCAGCGTAGCAGCACAAAGTAGGCTGTGGCTTGAACTTCGGGGATGCCGTTGCTGATAAAGGGGGTGATTTCCTCTGGTGTGACTTGCCCGCTCATTAGGTAGAGAATCCACGCCAACCCAGTAAACATGCTGTGGGAGAGGGCAAAGAAGCCGTCAAAGCGGCTAAAGGACATGAGAAAGCCCAAGGCTAGTGAGCCCATCGTAACCGGAACGAGCAAGGTCATGTTTTCCACATAGCCTGCGGCATCTAGCGAGGTGGCTAGGATAAGATAGAGCAGTGCAGTGAGAACCGCGGTTAATACAATTCCATCTTGGAAGTAGACATTCTCGAGATAGCGTGCTCGTGCAGAGCGTCGGATGGATGGTTGGGTAGCAGTAAGTGTTGCCATATGAGTATAATTGTACACGAGAGGGTATCACCGCAAGGGTGAGTAACGTTACAACCGCGTGGATAGCTTCACAACAATCCCCACAAGATGCCAGCGAGTATAATCAGCGCAATAAAAGCTAGAAGTGCGCCCACAAGTACACGCCCAAGATTCAACATCTGTGTTTCAAAGACAAAGGTCTGAGAAGGTGCCGCCGCATTCACAGTCCAAGCACGCGATGGGGATTCGCCCTTGAGGCGGGTATAGACAGGATCACTAATTTCAAACCTAAAGAGCAGCGAGCTTTGGCGAGCGAGTCCTCGCCACTCGGCAGCAGTGGTACGGTAGTTGACTGCTTGGATGCGCGCGGCCAATGCTGCCTCAGCGCTTGCCGCGTCGGTGGAGTTGGTGTTGCCGCTTTGTGCATCGAAGCCACGTGCCTGTTCTTCCAATCCGTCAGCCACCTTGTTCCATTCATTCGCCACTGCGGTCAGGTTGAGCGGCTGGCGCATTTCGACTTGCTGCCAGACAATGCCACTGCGCTCTTCAATCGTGGGAGCAAGTTGGGTGAGCAACCCGCGCAGGAGTGCATAATCGCTGCGCGGCGGCAGCAGACGTGCCAACAAGAAGCCATTCCCATCTGGTGGGAAATCAATTTGAAGACGTATGCCGCTCTGAAGATTTAACTCGCTGGGGATTTCTTCCAGGCTGAAGCTATAGGGTTGGGTGGCATCTACAGCTCCATCCTCCCAGATACGCACGACTTCTTCTATTGCGGAGAAGGCCGCAGCGTGGCGGTCGGGTGGGGTCAGCCCCAGGGCTACCATCTGCATGGCTTCGGGGGTGACGGTCAAGCTGATCTGCCAACCGCTAAAGAGGCTGGCAAGTTGGTTTGGCGGGAGCAATGTGTCGGTGGAGATTTGATCTCCTGCCACGGCAAGGGCCGCCTCGCGGTTGCCTTGCTCCATTAGTTCTAGTGCCTGTTGGATCAAGACAAAGCGGCGATCTTCTTGCACAATCGCCGGGTCAATCAATTCCGCCGGAAGCACTGCCAGTTGATCTACGATGGCTAAGGCCGCAGGCCAGTTGCGCTGTTCAATCATTTGGTCGAGTTGCAGTTGCAGCCCGTCGCTCTGCCATTGGCGTAGTTCATTGACGCGGCTATCATCCGGCGGCAGCAAGGCCAGTGCTTCAGCAATTTGTTCCACCATTAGATTGGCATAGCCTGCTTGCTCCTCCGCGCCTACTTCAATGAGGCGACGGCGATAGAGGTCAGCAAGGCCAATATGCAATGCTGCACGATCAGTCGGTGGGGAGAGCGTTAACCCCTGGCTTGCAAGCCCTGCGCTGTAGGCAGCAATGGCCTGGGAGTAAAAGCGTTGGCGTACTGTTTCGCTGGGGGCTAAGCGGGCAAGGTCTCGGTAGAGATTGCCCAAGCGTACAAATGCTGCTGCCGCTGCATTTTCCGTGGCGAGGCTTTCGGCGTCTTGCAAGTTGGCCCACACACTCGGTGTAATAAAGCGCAGCAGCATGGGTTCTTCGGGAACGGTGAAGTCATAGAGCCAGCGCAGCCCAATAACCGAGGCTTGAGTCGTCACGCTATAGCGCCAATCAGCGGGCGCGATCTCGACCCAACTTTCGGCGGGAATGGAAGTGGGTAGCTCAAGCTCTACACGTAGACTGATGTTGCCCGACCAATTGTTGAGAACGGAGGGTGCATAGCGAATGGTGGCGAGACTGTCGCTGCCGAGGCTTACCTGATATTGCAGGTTCAGCGTGGTTTGCCCATCTGCCGCCAGGTCGATTTGACTGAAATAACCACCACTTCCATTGGGTTCCAAGGGCAGCGGTTGTTGGTTTTGGCTGAGGGCTACGTTTTGAAAGCCGCTTAGGGATAAATCTCCCCCTGGGAAGAGTTGTAAAGGCTGCGTCACGCCAGAGTCTGCTGGGTTACGCAGCCGGTAGGTCGCATCCACTGTTAAGAGTGGCCCGGCACCATCGTTGATCACGCGCAAAGTGGCAATGTGGGTATCAACGCTGATGTTGGTGTTGCCATCGCGTGGCAGCAAATAGAGTTGTGGCGACGTGCCAGGATTGCTTTGTGCTGACGGTGCCGCGTGGACGCTTTGCGGCTGGGAGATTGCAAGCGCGACCAGTAGGACCACCCACCATCCGCAAATGTGCAAGCCCCATGCGCGCAAAAACAGGGGGTGGTGAGGATGACGCCCAACTGTATCATATTGGGGGATAATTACGTCATGTTGACTAGTGTCGTCACGTTGACCCGTGTCATATTGACGAGCGGTACAGATGGTGGCTTTTATATCAGTCAAGTGAGTATGCAATAAAGATTGGAACAACGAGAGCGGGCACACGGAAAAGTAAAGACCAAGATGAACAAGACAATAAACTACGCATAGACCGGATTGCAATCCGGTCTATTGCTCCTAAAGTTGCATTTCTACTATGCTTTTGGTATCGTGCCTTCATCGATACGCGCAAGTCGGGCAAGACTAGTTTGGCAAGAAAGGTATAGCTGCACATTTATGATCCGGTTGTTGATGCAGTGGGACATCAAGACGGGGCGCGAACAGGACTTTAGCGAGTTCGTGGTCCGTGAGTTTGCTCCGCGTCTCATGCAGCTAGGTATTGAACCAAACGAAGTTCTGTATACCATGTACGGCGAAGGTCCGCAAATGCTGACCATTGGTGCGGTTGAAAGCGCAGAGAAGCTGCAAGACATTTTGCAAAGCGCAGGTTGGCGCAAGCTGCATGATAAATTACTTAGTTTTGTAACGAATTATAGCCAAAAAGTTGTAGCCGACAATGGGCGGAATTTTCAGCTTTAGTTGTAGCCTGTTGTAGGGAGCTTCGCTCTATCGCGTTTTGTTATTTTTTGTAAGAGCCGGGGTGCTAGTTGCTGCCTATGCACCGCTGTTCTGTCCAAGTGTGGCGGCATTCACCTATGTGGAGTACTTGTTTCATGCAAAATCTTCTTGGGATACAACGGCGCTGGTGGTTAATCGCAACACTGGCAATTGTGGTAGTTGTGCTAGCAGCGTGTGTGACACAGATCACTCCCATCACCAAACAAACTCCCGCCGCCGAAGAGACTGTGACTACACCTGCGACCGAAGAATCTAGTAACGGCGAGAGTGCACCAGATGAAGGTGCGACTGAAGAAAGTACGGCTGAGGAGAGTGCTAGTGAAGAAAGCGGTGCTGAGGTTGCGCAAGGTGATGCAGTCACGGCGAGCGAATTGAGTGGTGGAGCCGCTATACCGAGCGACGAAACATACAAAGGATTGCCTGTGGGCTTTACAGAAGAAGGTTTCCCTTATCGCGGGGAGCCGGATGCGCCCATTGTCATGATTGAATATAGTGATTATGGTTGTCCTTTCTGCAATCGCTACTTTGTGCAGACAGAACCCGCTGTGGATGAAGCGTATGTTCGCAATGGGGATGTGCGTGTCGTCTTTCACGATTTCCCCCTGGAATCGCTCCACCCCAACGCTCCGGCAGCCCATGAGGCCAGCCTTTGTGTAGCAGCGCAGGGATCGGCTGCCACCTACTGGGATCTGCACGCTGAATTGTTCCGCAGTGTGGATGAGTGGTCACCGCTTTCCGACCCGCTGCCAGTCTTTGCCCGCTTGGCTGAAGAAGTCGGTGCAGATATGGGAGCCTATGAGAGCTGTATGGCGGATGGCGAGCAAGCAGCCGTTGTGCAAGAGCGTGTAGATGTTGGTTTTGCTCGTGGCTTTAATGGCACGCCTAGCTTCCAGATTGTGCGTGCCACTGATAATGTTGTCTTTCAGCTAGTCGGTGCCCAACCTTATGAGCAATTTGCCAGCGTTGTAGATTCGGCTCTCGCTGGCGGGATGCCTACTGCTGAACAAGTTGCCCAACCCGAACAGCCCCAACAGGCAGGCATCCCCTTCTGGGCTACTGCCGAGGGATGGCAGCCGGATCCGGAGCGCCCTGGCTATAACATGGCAGGTGACCAATACCGGGGCGATGTGGATGCACCGCTGGCTGTGATCGAGTTTTCCGATCTCCAATGTCCCTTCTGCCAGCGTCATGTCACTGAGACACAGCCTTCGCTGGATGAAAAATATGTGAATACGGGCAAGGTGCTGTGGGTCTTCAAACATTTCCCGCTGAGTATCCATCCCCAGGCTCCTGCGGCTGGGACTGCTGCTGAGTGTGGTGGCGAGCAGGGCAAGTTCTGGGAGATGCACGAGGCGCTTTTTGCCAGTGTAGAAGAGTGGTCAGTTGATGATCCTACCGATGTTTTCACCGGCATTGCCGAAGAAGTGGGGCTAGATACCGAGGCTTTTGCTGCATGTCTGCAAGATCCTGACATCGCCGCTCGTGTCCAGTCGGATCTGGCTGAGGGATCTCAGTTTGTGCAGGGTACGCCGACCTTTATCATTGTGCGCGGCGATTCGGGCAGTATCATTCCGGGCGCGCTGCCGGAATCTGAGTTTAGCCAAGTCTTGGATCAGGAATTGGCTGAAGCAGGTGTGACCCAGTAGGCGCTCTTTGGACTGGGACTTGTTCCCACTAGTTTAACGGC
>CAMPHP010000148.1 GCA_946885925.1 uncultured Litorilinea sp. | reverse complement strand
TCCTTGAAGCTCTAGGCTTCGAGAAAGATTTCAACGAAGTCCATACGACCTATCAATTAGCCTAGATCTACATCAATCTCATCATTGTCATTGTCATCGAATGATTCAAAGTCGAGTTCCAAGTCCTCGTCCTCCTCCTCATCCAGACCAGCGAGATCACCATCGAGAGAATCCATCCCCAACTCTGTCACACCGGACATATCACTAATATCCAGATCGGCAAAGTCTAGGTCGTCCATCTCCATGTCCATCTCCAGATCCACATCATCCTCGGTCAACTCATAGAGTTCGCTATCCGGGGCCATCTTCATCTGTGCCGCCTTCTTGCGCTCGGCACGAGTATAGAAGCCAGTACCAACCGGAATCAGCTTACCGATGATGACATTCTCCTTCAGGCCGCGCAAGTCATCTTGCTGGCCGCGAATGGCGGCCTCGGTCAGAACACGAGTGGTCTCTTGGAAGCTTGCTGCTGCCAGGAAGCTCTCGGTGTTGAGTGCAGCCTTGGTCAGACCCAGGACAACCGGCTCACCACGTGCGGGTTTGCCGCCGCGTGCCACCACCTCATCGTTGATGTCTTCAAAGACAAAGCGGTCTACCAATTCCCCTGGCAGCAAGTCCGTGTCGCCTGTTGCACGGATCATGATCCGGCGCAACAACTGGCGCAACACAACCTCGATGTGCTTGTCATGGATACCTACACCCTGGCTGCGATAGACCTTCTGCACTTCTTCGAGCAGATAGATCTGACACGCCTCGCGGCCCTGGATACGCAGAATCTCCTTCGGATTCTTTGCACCTTCGGTAAGTTGATCCCCTGCCTTGACCTCTGCGCCCTTTTCGACACGCAGGCGGGCATTAGCTGGGATGTCCACTTCCCACACATTGGTCTCTTCACGCCGGATCGTGGCAATCACGTTTCCTTCGTCCGTAACCTCTAGGAAGATCTCGCCACCCATTCCGGCGACAATCCCAATGCTCTCAGGCTCTTCGCCATCCTCCGCGGCCAATGCAGCCGCTTGGATTGCTGATGGCTCGACTCCCGGTGGCAAGGCAATCACGGTATCTTCTTGGACACGGTCGCCATCGCTCACCAACAACTGATAACCGGCAGGTATTTCCACTGTGCGGGTTTTGAGTTCGGTGTTGCTCACCTTGAGCATACGCACCTCACCCTCCCAGTAGATATCTACCAAACCGTCCATCTCAGCGATGACAGCTTCACCCTTGGGATTACGTGCCTCGAACAACTCCTCGACACGAGGTAGACCCTGCGTGATATCATCTGCACCAGCCACACCACCTGTATGGAAGGTACGCAATGTCAACTGGGTACCCGGTTCACCGATGGATTGTGCAGCGATAATACCGACAGCTTCACCCATACCGATGATACCACCGCGAGCCAAGTCTTCACCATAACACTTTTGGCACAGACCAAAGCGCGATTCACAAGTCAAAGCACTACGAACAAATGCACGCTTGACATCATGGCGAGCCAGAGTTGCCAGCGCCGCCTCATTCAACAGTGCATTAGCAGGCAACAGCAGTTCACCAGTTTTTGGATCCGTAACATCACCCGCTAGGAAGCGACCCGTAATGCGATCTTGGAAGGTCTGGCCCACGTTCTTGGCATGAGCAGCCTCAATCCAGATGCCTGTAGCCGTACCACAGTCCTCCTCGGTGATAATCACATCCTGCGCCACGTCAACCAAACGACGGGTCAAGTAACCAGCGTCAGCAGTACGCAACGCCGTATCGGCCAAACCCTTACGGGCACCGTGGGTGCTCAGGAAGTATTCCAGTGCCGTCAAGCCTTCGCGGAAGTTCGAGCGAATTGGCAGCGGGATAATGCGCCCATTGGGGTCAGCCATCAAACCACGCATACCAGCCAACTGGCGGATGGGATTGATACCACCCTTCGTTGCACCCGATTGCGCCATAGCACCCAACCCATGTACAGGGCTGAGCTTTGCCTTCACAGCATCGGTCACTTCATCTGTGGCACGCGTCCACAGTTCAACGATCTTGTTATATTGCTCTTCCGCAGTGATCAAACCACGGCGATATTGTTGCTCGGAAAGTTCGACCTCTCGCGTTGTGCGGTCCAGAATGTCAGCCTTTTCCTCCGGCACCTGAATATCGCTAACGGCAATCGTGATGCCGGATCGCGTCGCATACTTAAAGCCCATGTCCTTGATGTTGTCCACCACCTCGGCGGTAACATCACGACCCAGGTGCTTATAGCAGCGGGCAACGACAGCATCTACACCCTTGCGGTCCAAAACATCGTTCACATACCACAATGGTTCGGGCAGGTGACGATTGAAGATAATGCGCCCAACGGTTGTAGTGATTAGGCGGTCAGTAGGCCACTCCGCCCCTAACAGCCCCAGCACACGCAACGCCTCGCGCGTCTCATTAACAATCGCCTCATTACCAGCAAGAGCCTTGCTCAACTCGGCCTCACCGCGGGCATAGTAATCCATCAACTGGCCCACATTCGTGATGCCAATGCCTTCGAGTGCCTCAACAGCTTGCTCGCTGAGACCCACATCTTCACCCTTCGGTGCCATCACCTCCGAGCCTTGCAGCAGGTCAGAAATCGGCATTTGGTCATACGAACTGGTGAACCAGACACGGATCGGCTCGCGCAGTTTGATAACGCCCATGTCATAGGCATATTCAGCCTCGTCCATGGTGGCAAAGGTGGGCAGATATGACTCGCTCTCGCCAGTGCCATTGCCGTTACTAGCTCCGTTGCCATTGGTATAAGGCGACGTGTGCGGCTTGCGGCGTGGTTCCACCACCGTTAGGTAATAGACACCCATCACCATGTCCTTGGAAGGACCGACAATGGGATCACCACTGCTGGGCTTGAGCAAGTTGTGACTTGCCAGCATCAGCTCGCGCGCCTCTCGTACAGCCTGCTCACTCAAAGGAACGTGTACGGCCATTTGGTCACCGTCAAAGTCAGCATTAAATGCTGCACAAGTCAACGGGTGCAGGTTAATCGCACTGCCTTCCACCAGCACCACCTCAAAGGCTTGAATACCCAAGCGGTGCAGTGTCGGCGCACGGTTCAACAGAACAGGCCGCTCGTGACAGATCTCCTCCAGCACATCCCAGACTTCGGGGCTGAAGCGATCCACCATGCGCTTGGCGCTCTTGATGTTGTGTGCAAAGTTTTCTTCCACCAAGCGGCGCATTACAAAGGGCTTGAATAACTCCAGCGCCATCTTCTTGGGCAGACCACACTGATAGAGCTTGAGTGTCGGCCCAATCACGATCACAGAACGCCCGGAGTAGTCCACGCGCTTGCCCAACAGGTTGCGACGGAAGCGCCCCTGCTTGCCCTTGAGCAAGTCACTCAGGCTCTTGAGCTTGCGCTTGCCACTGCGGCTCACCGCACGACCGCGCCGCCCATTGTCCACCAAGCTATCCACCGCTTCTTGCAACATGCGCTTTTCGTTGCGCACAATCACATCCGGCGCACCCAACTCCATCAAACGGCGCAGGCGGTTGTTGCGGTTGATCACTCGGCGATAAAGATCATTCAAGTCCGACGTGGCAAAGCGGCCACCATCCAACTGCACCATCGGGCGCAGGTCGGGTGGGATGACCGGCAGAGCAGTCATAATCATCCACTCAGGACGATTTGGCTCGGCATGGTTGCCATCGGCGCGGAAACCACTCTTGCGGAAATTTTCCACCACACGCAGCCGCTTGGCAGCCTTCTTGCGGCGCTGCTTGCTACGGGTTGTACGAATCTCGCGGCGCAGTTCCTTGGTCAGCTTGTCCAAGTCTACCTTCGCCACAATATCGCGCACAGCTTCCGCACCCATGCCTCCTGTGAAGACATTGCCCCACTTGTCGGCGAGTTCACGGTAGCGAGTTTCAGTCAGCAACATCCGCTCTTCCAGCGTCTTGAGTTCTTCCAGATCGCGCTCCATGTTCTGGCGAATGCGCTCTTTCTTCTCCTCAATGCTCGCGCGCATCTCATCCAACTGTGCGCCCAAGTCGCGGCGCACATGCTCGCGCCGGGCACCCATCATCATGCGGATGTCGGTCTTTTGTTCATCTGACTGGTGCTGGAGCTCATTGAGCCGCTCTTGCACCAAGTCGTTAATAATAATGTCATGGTCGCGCGAGATCACTTCACCAACCTGGAAGACGGGTTGATCCGACCAGGATAGTTTCTTGGCTTCTGTGGCCTTTTGACCTACGCGGGTCGAAAGCCATGTTTGCAGTGTCTGCGCCTCGGCAATGACCTTGGACGATTCTTCATTGATTCGCTCGTCCAACTCACGAATCTGCGCTTCTTCTTCCTCGTCCAAAGCGTTGAGGGCAGCCTCCAACCTGCTTTCCAGGCTCCCCATCGTATCGGCAACTTCGTTGTCAATACGGCTCAGACGCATCGCCAATTCACGCTCGTGGCGCTGAATGGCGCGGCTCCGCGCATCCTCGTTGACGTTGGTGACGATATATTGTGCAAAGTATAATACCCGCTCCAGATGACGCGGGCTGATGTTGAGCAGCAACCCCAACCGGCTTGGTACACCCTTGACATACCAGATATGGCTGACGGGTGAGGCCAGTTCGATGTGCCCCATGCGCTCGCGGCGCACGCGGCTAGGCGCAACCTCTACACCACATTTATCGCAAACAATTCCCTTATAGCGTACCCGCTTGTACTTACCACAGGCACACTCCCAATCTTTGGTTGGGCCAAAAATACGTTCGCAGAAGAGACCATCACGCTCCGGGCGCAAGGTTCTATAATTAATCGTTTCAGGCTTTGTGACCTCACCATAACTCCATTCCCGGATCTTTTCCGGCGAGGCCAACGAAATACGAATCGCATCAAAATTCTTTACTTCCATTGGTTTCCTTCTCTTTCGAGCGACAGAAGGTGGACAGTCTACGGAAGATGAGTGATGCGGCTGAGGGCACAACGATACATTGTTTCCCCAGCCGGCATCCTCTTGCGTGACATTTTCATGTCACGGGCTCGCGTTGCACACGTTATTCGCTGCTGCGACTCATCGGTCCCGGTACGTTCAGGCTGAAGCCCAGCTTCGGCAGATGCTCGTCGCCGTCTTCCTTCCCAAACTGGATGACCTCGTTCTTTTCGTTGATGACCTCGATATTGAGCGCCAAGCTCTGGAGTTCTTTCACCAGCACCCGGAAACTCTCTGGGACGCCAGGGCTTTGGATCTCCTCACCCTTGACAATCGCCTCATAGGTCTTCACACGACCGCTTACATCGTCAGACTTGACGGTAAGCATTTCTTGCAGCGTATACTCCGCGCCATAGGCTTCAAGCGCCCACACTTCCAATTCGCCAAAGCGTTGACCGCCGAATTGCGCCTTGCCACCCAACGGTTGCTGCGTGACCAAGCTGTATGGGCCAGTGCTCCGTGCGTGGACTTTGTCTTCCACCAAGTGATGCAACTTCAACATCTGCACCACACCAATTGTCACCGGAGAGTCATACGGTTCACCCGTCTTGCCGTCGAACAGGCGTTGCTTGCCCGTCGTGGGCATCGGCCAACCAGTATCCATGCTCAACTCATGCGCGGCAGCTTCCAATTCTGCCCCGTGCAGACCATCCGGATTGCCTCCGTGATAGCGCATCCACTCAATCAATGCCACTTCCTTGGTGGCTTCGTTCGATTCCTTGCTGGTACGGCGTGAGCCATAGGCATCGGGCAAGATCATCTCTGGCGCATAACCACGTTCACGCAACCATTCGCGCAAAGAGGCATAGCGAGCATACAACTCATCTCGATAGATGCGCTCGGCATCATACCCCAACGGCTCCAGCCAGTTAACCAGATAGATACGACGCGCATCAGCGTCATCAAGCAGTTCTTCCTCAGACAGACCTTCCTGCTTGATCAACTCCCAAGCCTTGTCCGCTGCATCCTGCCATGAGCGGTCAATTAACCAAGCACGCACCAACTCGGCCTCGATCTCATCCTCTTTTGCACCGTCAAAGACCGGCGTCTCGGCCATAAAGCCCAAGCGGCTGGCAGCCCAACCTAAGTGTGCTTCCAAGATCTGACCGATATTCATACGACCGGGCACACCCAACGGGTTGAGGATAATGTCAACCGGCGTACCATCTTCCAAGAAGGGCATATCTTCCACAGGCACAACCTTGGAAATAACACCCTTGTTGCCGTGGCGACCTGCCATCTTGTCGCCCTCGGTCAAGCGACGGCGCTGGGCCACACTCACGCGCACGATCTTCTCGACACCAGCCGCCATGTCGCGGTGTTCGTCACGGTCAAAGACCTTGACATCCACCACCTTACCGCGCTCACCATGAGGCAGACGCAACGAGCTATCCTTTACCTCGCGCGCCTTCTCACCAAAGATGGCTCGCAGCAGCTTCTCTTCCGGGGTCAGTTCGGTCTCACCCTTGGGTGTGATCTTGCCGACCAGAATATCACCCGGTGTTACTTCTGCGCCGATGCGGATAATACCATCCTCATCCAAATCCTTGAGGGCGTCTTCACCCACATTCGGGATGTCACGCGTAATTTCTTCTGGACCCAGTTTGGTCTCACGCGCTTCAATCTCATGCTTCTCAATGTGGATCGACGTGTACTTGTCGTCCTGCACCAAGCGCTCCGAGACCAAAATCGCGTCCTCGAAGTTGCCACCTTCCCAACTCAGGTAGGCGACCACCACGTTCTGACCCAGGGCCAATTCACCATTTTCTGTGCTAGAGCTATCCGCCAGGACATCTCCAGCCTCTACAATATCACCCTTAAAGACCGAAGGGCGCTGATCAATACAAGTGCTCTGATTGCTGCGATTATACTTACGCAGGTGGTAGACGCGGCGCGTGCCATCACGCTCTTGCACCACCACCTCGTCACCTGTCACACTGACTACTTCACCAGCGTTCTTGGCAACAATCACCTGTCCGGAGTCAATCGCAGCCTGGAATTCCACCCCTGTGCCCACGATTGGCGCATCGGGGCGGATCAGTGGCACCGCTTGGCGTTGCATGTTGGAACCCATCAACGCGCGGTTCGCGTCATCGTGCTCCAAGAAGGGAATCAACGCTGCCGACACACTGACAATCTGCTTGGG
>CAMPHP010000147.1 GCA_946885925.1 uncultured Litorilinea sp. | reverse complement strand
ATCCAGATTACCCCCACCACGTGGAAGCATGGCAAGCGTTGGGTCTACACGGTGACGTATGATGAAGCAATGGTTGAACTCCACGACTACACCATTCCCGTACACGAAGAACTAGGCATTCCAGGGCATGTCGAAGTGGTCGTGGGACATATGGGTGTAGAGCGGCAAATCGGCGCATCTAGCTACAACGGCTATCACCACATGAATGGGGCCCAGTTACGCGAACTGATCGACATGGGTTGGGGAGTGGGCAATCACTCCTGGAGCCACGGCATGGTCGAAGAGAACTTGGATCTTGAAATCCGCCAAGCCAAAGAGGTACTAGAAGACGCCATCGGACATCGCATCACAGCCTATACAGCACCAGGCAGCAATGTGAACCTTACGCCTACAATTACCGAGGCATTGATCGAGAATAACTATCTCTGCGCCATGTCGGTGACTGACAACGTGAACACCCCGGATGGCAATCTATGGTTCCTCAATCGTGCTGCCAACTTGCATCAAGGCTGGGAACCTCTCTTTCCAGCCTTTGAACCCTATCATCGTTTAGCCCAGGCGCGCAGCCAGTCCGCCTGGGTCATTGACTACTGCCACTGCCCTTCCCCGCACATCCCGCACGAAAGCAAAGATGTCTACATTCACGAACACCGCGCACGGCTGGAGGCTGTTGTCGAGGTAGGCGGATGCGAAGTGTGGACTGCAACCGTGGAGGAAGTGGCGGACTATATTCTCTGCCGCCGAGGTGTTAAAATTGTGACCGCAGAGAATGGCGCTGTACAGATTTCGCTTCAAGACGTGCCATCACCCGTTACCTTTCGCGATGTTACCTTCGACATCGAAATTCCACCCGCACAACGCCGTTCTCCACAATTACATATCAACGGCAGGCCCCAGCCAGCACTGCTGGTGACAGCCTCAACCGCACGCGTAACACTCGATCTTTCGCAACCTGTGACTCTTGAGATACGAGGTTTAAGCCAATGAGACCCGCACGCCTTGCAACAGCCAGTGTCCTGATTGATCCTACGCCCAGCTATCCCAGCCGCTGTGTTGACCGTTGTCTGGACTATATTGATCAGGCTGGGCAAGCCAACGCCGACCTAATTCTGCTACCTGAAGAGCCGGATGTAGTCGGGTGCACACCTGAAGAAATTGCCAATCTGCCAGAGTTGATCCCCGGTGGGCCACGTCTTGAGCAATTCGCCCAGCGCGCCAAAGCCAATAACATCTATGTGGCCTATAGCCAACGCGAGCGTGATGGCGACAGGATATTTAACACAGGTGTCCTGATCGACCGCCAAGGAGAGTTGGTTGGTAAATACCGCAAGATGCACTTGGCCCCTGGCGAACAAAGCGACGTACTGCCTGGGGATATGGGCTACCCCGTGTTTGAGTGTGACTTTGGCCGCGTCGCCATTGGTATCTGTATGGATATCCATTATCCGGAAATGTGGCGCATCTATGCGCTCAAAGGCGCAGATGTCCTGCTCTTTCCTACCATGTGCCTGGACTACACCGGCGATCACATTGAGTCCATTGTCAACGCGCGCGCCATTGACAACCAAGTCTATCTTGTCTCCTCTCACTTTATTATGCAGCCCTTTTTGGCAGGGCGCTCGATGGGACACTCTCGTATTATAGACCCCTATGGCCGCACACTGGCAGACACCTCCCACCGTCCGGGCATGGTCTTTGCCGACGTAGACTTGGATGCGGGCTTTGACACCTGGTACACGGGTGAGATGAAGGCCCAGTACCCAACGCTCAAAGAGTGTTATCTTGGCATGCGCCGCCCGGAGACCTATGGCGAACTCGTGCAGCCCGATGGGGAGTCACCAGCCTGGAGGATAGAACCTACACGCGCACGGTCTCTCCATAGCCAACCAATGTAACGGCTGCTCTCTACGTCTATTTCTACGTTAGAGCTATTTCTACGTTAGAGCTATTTCTACATCAGAGCTACGCAAAGGATGACTGTCATTCCGCGCCCTGGGGCGCGGAATGACAAACGTTCGATCCTGTGAAATATGTGACCTAGAGAAGTCTTGTTGACTTACTACCTCGCGCCACCTAAAACCTCCGCAAATAGCCCGCTCTAAGCCTCATTCCATTGTATGAAACGCTATAGTATGATTTGACGGAAATAAGTACAATAACGGAAAACGTGCTTGCACAATAACTGCAAATCAGTTCTACTCCCAGCCTGGTGTAGCGCTTTCGTTCGCAAGGGAGTCGTTCCATGCCGCCTACTCAGCCGCTCTCTATCTTACTGATTGCAGACCAGCCTCACAGCCAGCAACGGCTCTATGAGTTGCTGAGTCCACCGAGCTTCGCCAATAATTGGGACATTGAAATCGCATTTGTCCCTTTGACACAAGTTGAACAGCTTCCGGCACTTATAGGCCAGCGGTTGTACAACATGATGCTGCTCGACCTGCTAGGCCAGGTGGATGAAAAGCAGATCCGCCAGCTTCATCAGGCCGCGCCTCACCTCCCGCTCGTCGTGATCACTGATCAGGAAGACGAGCAAACATTCACCTGGTTCCAGCAAGCAGGAGCCGCAGAGTGCCTTGTCCGGCGCTATCTGACTCCCTACTGGCTACAGCACGCCCTATGCCGCGTCCTTGCGAGAGATGAAATATACCGTCATCTCTTCAACAACATGACGGAGGGCTTGGCAATTATGCAAATCCTCTACGAGGATGGCGGCAGACCAATAGATTACCTATTTGTGGATATCAATGCCGCCTATGAATCCCTGGTTGGAGTGGAGAAACGAGAGCGCGTCGACAAAAAAGCGTCTGAGATATTTGGCTTTGCACCCGATCTAGAGCACTTGGGAGATATACCCTTTACTGGTAAGCCAGCCACCTACGAGAGATATAACTCTGATCAAAACCGGCACTATGATATATCCGTCTTCCCCGTCCAAGGTAAACAGGTTGCGGTTCTCTTCTCCGACGTGACCGAGCGCAAAAAGGCCGAACAGGCACTGCGTGAAAGCGAGGTTCGCTACAGAGCATTTACCCTTGCCTCAGCGAACGTCTTTTTTCGAATGAGTGCCGATGGCATGGAACCGCTCGAGATCTATGACGGCGGCTTGCACCAGTACCAACAGCAGACTATGTTACATCTTCCGTCGCTCCTCGAGTATATCCATCCCGATGATCGGGAGATGACCTACGCCGCCTGGATAACAGCCGTTACTACGCACACCCCGTATGAACTCGAGCACCGCGCGCGACTTAGAGACGGCTTATGGGGCTGGGTCCTGTCGCGCGCTGTACCCTTGCGGAATGAAGCAGGCGAGATAATTGAGTGGGTAGGTTCGGTGACCGATATCAATGCACGCAAGCGAGCAGAAGAAGAATTGCGTCAACTCAATGAGACGCTCGAACGGCGTGTTGAAGAACGAACACAGCAGATGCGCCAGAGTGAAGAGCGTTTTCGTGCATTGGTGGATGCCTCGTCACAGATCGTCTGGACCACAGATGCCCAAGGCAGAACCGTTGAGGATTCGCCCTCCTGGAGAGCACTCACCGGCCAGAGCTATGACGAATGGCGAGGCTGGGGCTGGGCAGAGGCAATACACCCTGATGACCGCGAGCGTGTCGTTGGGAGTTGGCGTACGTCAGTGAAAAATGAAAGCGCCATTGATATCGAATTTCGCATTCACCATGTGGGCGGAGGCTGGCGCTGGATGCAAGTACGCGCTGTACCGCTCCGAGATCAAAACGGCGCGGTGCGCGGTTGGGTGGGCATCAATAACGACATCACTCAGCGCAAGCAAGAAGAGCAGTCGCGCATCCAGTTGATACAACGAATTGTCACGACCCAAGAGGAGGAACGCCGCCGCATTGCCCGTGAGTTGCACGACTCGCTGGGGCAGTATCTTACTGCAATCCATATCGGTCTCAAAGCAGTACAGGAGCAAAACGGCTGCCCTCCGCACATAGCTGAACGTATTGAGCAGTTACGAACCATGGCCTTTCGTATGGACGAAGAAGTAGAACTGCTTTCCTATGAATTGCGCCCACAGGCGCTTGACGATTTGGGGCTGGTCGATGCGTTGCGCCGCCACGTTCAAGAATGGTCAGCCTTAAATAACATCGCAGTAGATTTTCATACGCAGGGATTGGAGCACGAGCGTCTACCTTTGTTGCTTGAAACAACCATCTACCGGATTGTACAAGAGGCATTGACCAATATCGTAAAGCATGCCGAGGCGACGCATGTAAGCCTCATCATCGAACGCCGCAATGCAGTACAGGACATCATCGAGGACAAAGGGCGTGGCTTCACACAAGAGACCGTGCCTCTCGCACCGCGTGCAGCGCGTCGTCTCGGCCTTATGGGGATGCAAGAGCGGGCGGAACTTGTCGGCGGTCATCTTGATATTGAAACCGAAGCGGGTATTGGTACGACTATCTATCTCCACCTGCCAGTAGATCTTGCTCCAAGTGATACGTCATATGACGATTCCAGTGATGATACAAGTGATACCCCGAGTGATGGAGGCTCAACAGCCAATGGCTAAGTTACGCATATTGCTAGCCGATGATCATGCCGTGCTCCGTGCAGGGCTAAAGATGCTGATTGATGCGCAGTCGGACATGGAAGTGATAGGCGAGGTAGGTACAGGGCGAGAGGCAGTACGCCAAGTGCAAGCATATCAGGCCGATAACAAGCCCGATGTCGTAGTGATGGATATCTCCATGCCCGATCTAGACGGTACGGCGGCGACAGAACTGATCATACGAGAGAATCCAGAGGTAAGCGTACTCGCACTGACTCGACTTACTGACTTAGGCTATTTACGGCGTATGCTGCAGGCAGGTGCTTCTGGTTATATTCTCAAGAAGTCTGCTGCGAACGAGTTGATTCAAGCCATCCGCATCGTCTCTCGTGGTGGTACATACGTAGACTCCACTCTCACCGGGAGCCTGGTGCAGGCGATTGTCCGCCATCAGCCAGTAGGTGTCGCCGCTAGTCCAGCAGGCGAGTTGACCGAGCGAGAAGAAGAGATATTGCGTGCTATTGCGTGGGGCCGCAGCAATAAAGAAATCGCAGCGCAACTGGGCATTAGTGTCAAGACAGTGGAATACCATAAAGCCAATGCAACCGAAAAGCTGCATCTGCACAGCCGTACAGAGATCTTACGCTATGCCCTCGCCCAAGGCTGGCTGCAAACTGGAGAATGGCTAGAGTAGCGCCCCCAACACCCTTCAACATCACACATACATCACACATACATCGCAAATTCGCCCGATTTCGTCACAAAAAACAGCCAACTAGGGATTTTCCTAGTTGGCTGTCTCCTAATTCCTAGTACCAAGCCTTCTCAAAATGTGAGATAAATACGATACACGTCGTTTATACGTCATTTGTTGTAGTCGCGCACCCGTCTCTAGATGGAATGATTTGACAAGAAGTTGCTTCAGAGAACGGATTTCCAGCAAACCACATCCCCTTCTCGTACCAACAGACAAGAGCTTAGGACCTTCCGCTGATGAAAAAATCGACCCAAAAGAACCGGCTGTTGGCCGACCGCGTGCTGCGGCGTACAGCGGCACAGCAGGCAGCTTACCTCCTGGGCAGAGACTACGCAGAATTGCTGGAGCGCAAGCACCAAGCCACTGCGCAGGTGACCACGCTCTATACCAATCTGCTCGTCACACCCAATGGCAGTCAGGATGAAGCAGACCACTCTCACGAGTGGCCCACATCAACGTCTTATCTTCAATAAACACAAAGAATAAACACAAAGCACAAACTAGTGTGACTGACGAGCTTATGGCAACGCAGTCTCGCCCATAAGCCAGCGGTCACACTCCCGCGCGGCTCCACGTCCTTCATTGATGGCCCATACCACCAAGCTCTGACCTCGACGCATATCGCCTGCGGCAAAGACGCCCTCGACGCTGGTTTGGTAGCGATCATACTCGGCCTTCACATTGGAACGCGCATCCTTTTCCAACCCTAGCTGCTCGACCACTGTCTCCTCCGGCCCAAGAAAGCCTAGCGCCAGCAAGACGAACTGCGCCGGCCATACGCGTTCAGAACCGGGAAGCTCGCGCGGCACAAAACGCCCGTTGGCATCCTTTGCCCATTCGATCTCAACGGTATGCAGTTCCTTGACGTAACCGTTTTCATCGCCCACAAAGCGCTTGGTGGAGATCAGGTACGTGCGCGGCTCCTTGCCAAAGCGTGCTTCTGCCTCGGCTTGCCCATAATCCAACTTATAGACCTTAGGCCATTCAGGCCAAGGATTGTCTTCAGCGCGGCTCAGTGGCGGCTGTGGCAGAATCTCGAATTGATTAAGGCTGCGGCAGCCATGACGCAAGGAAGTTCCCACACAATCGGTACCAGTATCACCACCACCAATCACAATCACATCTTTGCCTGCCGCTGATAGATAGGCATGGCCGCGACCATTCTGCTCATAGCCATTGCTATTGCCGTTGGTGCCACTACCATGAACGCCCACGCCACCCCCATTGCTATGGGTATGTGAGCGGCTATCCAAGAGATTCTTGGTATTGCCGTGGAGAAACTCCATAGCAAAGTGAATACCTTTAAGCTCGCGCCCTTCGATATTCAAATCACGCGGCTTGGTTGCGCCACAGCAGAGGACAATGGCATCAAATTCGTCGCGCAGCCGCTGAACTGGTACATTTTTGCCGATCTCGCTGTTGGTGACAAAGGTGACACCTTCAGCGGCCATTAAATCAATGCGCCGCTGAACAACCTTCTTGTCGAGCTTCATGTTAGGAATCCCATACATGAGCAAACCACCAATGCGATCCGCGCGCTCAAAGACTGTCACGCTATGCCCCGCACTGTTGAGTTGGGCAGCGCACGCCAAACCTGACGGGCCAGATCCCACGACTGCCACCTTCTTGCCTGTGCGAACAGCAGGCGGATGGGGAACAACCCAGCCTTCCTCATAGCCTTTGTCGATGATGGCGGCTTCAATGCTCTTAATTGTCACAGGGGGCTCAATAATGCCCAGTGTGCAAGCCCCCTCGCAGGGTGCAGGACAAACCCGCCCCGTGAACTCAGGGAAGTTGTTGGTCTTGTGCAATCGATCTAGCGCTTCTTGCCACAGACCACGGT
>CAMPHP010000146.1 GCA_946885925.1 uncultured Litorilinea sp. | reverse complement strand
CTACGTGCTCTCTAACCTTTGTTTGCTTAGTTTGCGATTGTCCTAAAATAAACCCGTTTGATATTGACACAGTGAACTCCACATGTTAAAATTTGGGATACTATGAATACGTGTGCCCAACTTGTCCACAATCTACACTCTAGGCGCGACGCTGAACGAACCGGACACTGATCTGGAAACTTTGCGCGCGTAGAAGATTGTTAGGATTGACGGCAAAGCTCTCCAGTATGGAGGGCTTTTTCTTTTGTCTCACAACAGTTACCCTTTCGCATCCGGGTATTGAGTAGTTCATCACGATAAAAGGACAAACTTGCGATGTATCGAGCAGGAATCGCCGGGGCTACAGGGTACGCCGGCATAGAATTGGTACAGCTAATCCACCGGCATCCTGAGATGGAAGTTGCGTGGGTAACAAGTGAAAATAGTGCAGGCAGCCTTCTTTCCGATGTCCATGCTGTTCCCTTTGACTATCCATTGATCAGCCTCGAACAAGCAATGCAGCGGGCGGCGGATGTGGATGTGGTCTTTCTCTGTTTGCCTCACGCCGCATCCATTGAACCTGTGCGCGCATTCCAGGCAACTGGTGTGCGTGTTATAGATCTAAGCGCCGATTTCCGCCTGACAGACGCTGGCATCTACGAGCGTTGGTACAAGACGACCCACACAGCGCCTGATCTCCTCGATCAATTTGTCTATGGTCTCTGTGAAATCAACCGCGAGCAGATCGCCGGTGCACGCCTGATTGCCAACCCAGGTTGCTATCCCACCAGTGTCAATCTGGGGCTTTACCCGTTAGCAAAGGCTGGCTGGTTGGGCGATCAGGTGATCGTGGACAGCAAGAGTGGTGTCAGTGGCGCTGGACGGCAGAGCAAGCTCCTGTACTCATTTGCTGAAGCCAACGAGAATCTCACACCCTATAACATTGGTGTGCGCCATCGCCATATTGCCGAGATGGAGCAGGTTCTCAACCGGCTCAACGGCCAGCACCAGCATCGCTTTATCTTCTCGCCTCACTTGCTGCCAGTAAACCGGGGCATTTTAAGCACGATCTACGTGAGCGTATCCGAAGGTGTGACGGAGCAGATGATTCGCGATCTCTACAATGAGACCTATGCAGGTGAGCCTTTTATCCATTTGCTTCCTGCCGGGCAGATTGCGACCTTGCGCCACACCACCCATACCAACCGTGTCGCAATTAGTATCACACCCGCTGACCCCACTCAGCCCGATGGCCCAGACTATATCATAGTGGCAACGTTGGACAATTTGGTCAAGGGGGCCAGCGGGCAGGCGATTCAAAATTTTAACATTGCAGCGGGTTTGGAAGAGACCGCGGGGCTGCTTTAGCGAGAGCGATGACAAACATGGAGATAGCAGAAACGCAGCCAACTATGAAGCCAGATGAACCTGAGCCGCGATTTACAGTCGTCATCAAGGTTGGCGGCAATGAACTAGATGACCCTGCCTTTTTGGATGCCTTGGTGTTGGCTGTCAAGGCGATCCAGGACGATGGACATATGCCGGTTATCGTCCACGGGGGTGGCAAGACCATTGCACAATACCAAGAGAAGCTAGGGCTGGAAGCCAAGTTTATCGAGGGCTTGCGCGTGACGGATGAAGCCAGTATGGATGTGGCGGAGATGGTGTTGAGCGGGCTGACCAACAAGCGTATTGTGCGAGCGCTGGTCAATGCAGGTATCCGAGCCGCAGGCTTTAGTGGGGTGGATGACGGTACCATCTATGTGGAACCGATGTGGCATCCATTGGGTGATCTAGGCCGAGTAGGTGATGTGCAAGATGTTGATACCCACCTACTCAATACGTTAGCAGCAGCAGGCATTGTGCCAGTGCTCAGTCCCATCAGCTTTGGCGCGCATGATGCATTGAGCTACAACGTCAACGCCGACCACGCAGCCACCGCGGTTGCCGCCAAGTTGGGTGCTATCAGGCTGATTTTCGTGAGCAATGTGCCAGGGATTTTGGTAGCGGGGCGTGTTGTGCGTGCGGTGACTGCCGACCAAGCCGAGCAATGGATTGAAGAAGGGCTGATTACGGGGGGCATGATCCCGAAGGTACGCAGCGCCATCCATGCCGTACAGAATGGTGTAGCTCAAGCGGTTATCACTAACATTGCAGGTGTGCAAGAAGGCGGCGGAACGGGCGTAATTGGAGCGCGCAGCGCAAGCTAAATATCGCAATTCAGAGGAAGAAGGAGCCAGGATGAACGCACAGACAACAAATACCCAGAAGATTAACACCCAGGAAGTTATCGACCAGGAACAAGCGTATGTGCTGGGCGTCTATAGCCGCCCACCTTTTGTCATTGAGCGGGGTCAAGGCAGCACCCTCTATGACAGCGAAGGCAATGCCTATCTTGATTGTTGCTCGGGTATCGCTGTCAACGCACTCGGCTATAACGATGCAGGCATCAACCAGGCTGTGCAAGAGGCATTGAGTACAGGGGTACTGCATGCGAGCAATCTTTATCACACAGCAGCGCATGCAAAACTTGCCAAATTGCTCTGTGAGACAAGCTTTGCCGACAAGGTACACTTTAGCCTGACTGGGGCCGACGCCAACGAAGGGGCCTTCAAGTTTGCTCGCCGCTATGCGCGCGAGAAAGGGCACGAAGACAAGTACGAAATTCTCTCCTTCAGCAATGCCTTTCATGGGCGGCTCTTTGGTAGCCTGGCTGCCACGCCACGCCCCAAGTATCAAGACCCCTTCAAGCCGCTGATGCCAGGGGTACGCACTGCCGAGTTCAACAACTTGGAGAGTGCACGGGCAGCAATGGATGAGAAGGTCTGCGCCATTATTGTCGAGCCGATACAGGGTGAAGGTGGTATCTACCCAGCGTCCAGCGAGTTTCTGCAAGGATTACGCGCCTTGGCCGACCAGTATGATGCGCTGTTGATCTTTGACGAAGTGCAATGTGGAATGGGGCGTACAGGCAAACTCTGGGCTTACGAGCATTATGGGGTTGAACCAGATATTTTGACCTCTGCCAAGCCACTGGCAGGCGGGCTTCCCATCGGCGCAATCCTTATGCGCCAGAAGGTTGCCGATGCCATGCACAAGGGCGATCATGCCAGCACCTTTGCGGGTGGTCCGGTCACAACGCATGTGGCGCATCATGTTGTCAGCCGCGTTTCTGACCCTTCCTTCCTGGCCCAAGTTGAGGCAAAAGGCAAGTTGTTCAAGGAACGGCTGGAAGAGATCAACAGCCCGCATACGGTTGAGATTCGTGGGGAAGGCTTGATGATTGGGATGGAGTTGGACATTGACACCAATCCGATTGTGGCGGAAGGCTACAAACATGGGGTCGTGCTGGTCAATGCCGGGCCGAATGTCCTGCGTTTTGTGCCGCCGCTGGTGATCACCGAAGAGGAGATCGCCCAAGTGACGGATACTGTAGGCAAGCTTCTGAAACAGTTCTAACGTTTTTTTCGTTATAAATGGGCACTTGTTGTAAATTGCCATTTTGACCATAAGTAGGTTCTTGATAGAGGAGATCCGAAGGAAATTGTCCATCACCGTTCGTTCTGCCACAGCGCAGGACATCCCTACCATCGTGACGATGGTCAACCGGTTTGCCGCACAGAATATCATGCTGCCGCGGACTGAAGCCAGCGTGCAACAAACGTTGTCCGACTGGCTGGTGGCTACAGACGACGACGGACGTGTCGCGGGCTGTGGATCGCTTGTGCCTCTGACCGACACACTTGTAGAGATTCGCTCACTTGCGGTCAACGAAGCGTATCAGGGTCAGGGCGTTGGGGGGTTGTTGGTGTTGGCGCTGGTGGAAATGGCGCGCGAGCAGGAGTATGAGCAGATTTGTGCACTCACCTTGCGTACAGGATTCTTCGAGCGGTTGGGCTTTGGCGTGGTAGATCGCTGGAGCATTAGCCCCAAAGTATGGCAAGCCTGCATCTATTGTCCAAAGTTCCATCATTGTGATGAGGTTGCCGTGCTGATGCCGTTGGTGCAAAAGCCAGCCAAAGTGGAGGCAGAGAACAAGGTCCCTGCGTGGAATGGCCTTTTACGCTGGGATTCGTGGCAGCCACTCAAGTTGGCCTATCAACAGCGGCCAGATGTACGCGAAGAATAAGGGCAGCGCAGCGGGGTGGTTCTGGCAAAGGCTAGACCACCCCGTATCGCGCCTAAATAGCAAATAATAAAAACAGATAAATTGTGTGAACAAAACTAGAAATTTTTACAGGGAGTGAATATGACGGCAATTTTGGTGCTGGCAGATGGCACAGTCTTTCACGGCCAAGCCTTTGGCGCAGCTACCACGGTAGTAGGCGAGGTAGTCTTTAATACCAGTCTCACTGGCTATCAGGAGGTCATTACCGATCCCTCCTACCGGGGTCAAATGGTTTGCATGACCGTGCCCCATGTGGGCAATACAGGCATCAATACAGAAGATATCGAGAGTGATCACCCGCAGATTACTGCCTTTATCGTGCGCGAGATCAGCCCAGTGGTGAGTAACTGGCGTGCCAACGAGTCGCTGCCCGACTACCTAGAGCGTCACGGCATTCCCGGCATTAGCGAAGTGGATACCCGCGCGCTGACCCGGTCGCTGCGCGAGAAGGGCATTATGCACGCCGCACTCTGCACCGATGGCAGCAAGAGCGCGGCTGAATTGCTCACACTGGCGCAGAGTTGGGAGGGGTTGGATGGCCGCGATCTAGTTAAGGAAGTGACTTGCCAGGAACCTTATAACTGGGTGGATGGCACTGGCGCGGAATGGACACCTGTCCCCGCTGGGCGCAATGTGGAAGATGCTGCACCCGTGATTGGCGACACCGAAACGGCTCAGGCAGATACCCCTTTGGTGGTGGCGTATGACTTTGGCATTAAGCACAACATTCTGCGACGGCTTACCAGCCACGGGCTGCGCGTCACGGTGGTTCCTGCCCATACACAGGCCGACGAAGTGTTGGCCTTGAACCCCAATGGCATCTTCTTGAGCAACGGGCCAGGCGATCCAGCAGGAGTTCCTTATGCCGCCGAAGCGGTGAACAAATTGCTGACCGCGGGCATCCCCACCTTTGGCATTTGCCTAGGCCACCAGATTATCGGTCTAGCGTTGGGTGGCAGCACGTACAAGCTGAAATTTGGTCACCACGGTAGCAACCAACCTGTGAGTGATAGCAGCGCCACCAATGTACAGATTACGGCGCAGAATCACAACTACGCTGTGCGTGAGGAAGGATTGCCCGACAACGTAGAGATCACCCACCGCAACCTCAACGACGGTACGGTGGAAGGACTGCGGCTGGCTGACAAACCTGTCTTCTGTGTGCAATATCACCCTGAAGCCAGCCCCGGTCCCCACGATGCAGATCTGCTCTTTGCCCGCTTTGCCCGCCTGGTGAAAGACCACGCAAAAGAGGAGTAACAAGCACATTGATCGTAACCTTCCTTGGGGCTTCAGGCTCCAAGGAAGGTTGCTTGGTATCCCCACAAACTCTTCATAAGCAACCAGTCAGAAGTCTCTTCGAGATCCTCATATGACTGAAAATCTCTCAACAACCTGGGACGGCTTACCTATCAGCCCCGAACCACCCTTTGGCGCGTCTATTGTCATTTATCGGCGGCAACAGGGACAAGTAGAGTTCTTGATCCTACATCGCGCACATAATGGCCCTGAGTATGAAGGCGAATGGGCCTGGACACCCCCATCGGGGGCGCGGCTGCCTAACGAAGCGATAGACGATTGTGCGCGTCGCGAATTGCTAGAGGAGACAGGCTTAACGCTTTCTGTGCAGCCGGTAGATCGCGGTGCTGAGAGTTGGGCGATTTATGCTGCCGAAGCTACGCTGGATGATCGAGTGGTGCTCGATGCCGAACATGATCGCTTTGCATGGGTAACGCTGGAAGCCGCCCTAGCCCACTGCCTGCCAGAGCAGGTGGGCAGCAGTGTGGCGTATATTGCACGCCTGTTGCAGCTTGTCTAAAACAAATTCACGTTAAAATATACCGTTGTCCTATTGTTTCTTGGTAGCAAATCCAACAATTATCCCCCAAATAGGCGAGAGCAACGTGTGTATGCCACATTTACAGAGGCAGAACGAGCGCAGTCTATCAGGACGCGCATTTGTACTAGAGCAATTGCGACAAATTGATGTGGATGCTCAAGTGCGTCAGTTTTTGATGGCACGGGAATTACCAAAGCTAGAGTATCACTTTGAAAAACATGGTGACTTACTGAACTGTGACTCAATTAAAGAGTACGCGCTCCGATTTCATCATGCGATACGTCGTACTTACACAGAGATGTATGTACTTCGACAGTCCATTACACGCCCAGTGCTAATGTGGTATGCCATCGACAAGTTTAGCCAAGAGGTGATACAATTCAACCAACAGACTGGACAGCCTTTTTCTTTTTATCAAATGAACGATTGGCGTCGATTTGTTGAGGAATCACTAGCTGTTGTGGTCGTATTGCAAGGTGACGTGTGGAAGGTTGAGACATGACTACAGAACGAACACCAGGCCAGTGGATATCTACATATAAAAAGTACGTGGGGTGGATTGCTCAGGAAGAGGAAAACTGGGAAACATTTGCCTGGGAAGCATTGATTATTCGTGATTACTTGGCTGAGAGGTGGGCAAGACTTTCTACATCTGAGCAAGCTGTGATCTACGCAACGGACGAGCAACTTGTACAATGCCATCACCAACTGAGCCAACTGTTGCCTGGGGGCGGAGAGCATCCACGCGCCCAATGGTGGTGGTATCTGCACGAAGGGCCACAAGTACGCGAAGAGGCTCAACGCGCCACTGTGTAGCTGCTTAATGGCCGAAATCAAGCGCTCTGGTCATAGCTAGGGCGCTTTTTGATTGGAGCAATTGAAATGGAACGAGGCACACCTGTCAAAACAATTGATACCTTCTTAGTAGGACTCGGCAATGTCAACCGCAATTTCCTGCGTATCTTGGAGATGAAAGGCGAACGGTTGGCTGCGGAATATGGCATCGCCTTTCGCATTGTTGCGATTGCCGATAGCAGTGGGGTGGCGGTGAACCCCGTGGGTTTTGACCCCGAATTGACGCGCCGGGCCAAAGAAGCTGGCGCGTCTATGCGCGGTATGGCTGGATACCAACCTGATATCACCCCGGC
>CAMPHP010000145.1 GCA_946885925.1 uncultured Litorilinea sp. | reverse complement strand
CCCAGTTTACACCTTTGATATCATTCCAGTCGATCACTTCTTCGATGGAAAGTAAGGCCACGGCCCCAATCGCAACCACGGCACTGCTCAAGAGGGTGTCAGGCAGGCCCAACCAGCTTTCCAGCGAACCACCGGCGATCCAAAGCACAACCGAGATTATCAAAATGATAACAGTTTCCCGTTCGGGTCCTTTCAATCCACCCAGACGGCCTAGCTCCTTGACTGCAGGGTCAGTATCAATGATGACTTGACCAATTGGTAATGCCCGCATCAATAAATAGCAACTCATGGGTACTAGAATAACAACGAGCGGCACACCATAACGCATCCAGTCCACAAAGCCAAAGCCCTTATATTGGTCCAATAGACCACTGGCGATGGCATTTTCCCCACTACCCATGATAGTGCCCATACCGCCGATGCTGGCGGCAATGGCAATGCCCAGGATGAGAACTTCAAGTGCACGCGCAGCTTTTTCTTGGGGTTGAATCCGCTGCGCGATGGTGATGGCAACCGGGATCAGCACCGCAGCAGTAGCAGTGTTGAGCACCCACATGCTCAACAGCGCCGCCACCCACATCAGCCCTGTCAGCAACCGGCTCATATTCCCGCGACTGAGCACAATCGTATAGAGTGCAGCGCGGCGGGTAAGTCCATGCTTGCGTAACGCCTCGGCCAAAAAGAGACTGCCCAAGATCAAAAAGAGGACAGGCTGACCAAACGGAGCAAAGGCTCCAGAGGAGATATCAATGCCCAGCGCAATCTGGCAAATGGGAACGAGGAGCGCAGCAATCGGCAGAGGCGCGGGTTCCAGCGCCAAGATGCTCGCCGTAAAAACAAAGAGTGCCAAGGCACGATGTCCAGCAGTGGAAAGGCCAGGAGGTTCGGGTAACAGGAGAACAAGTACGGTCAGACCAATCACAACCAAGAAGCGGCGTAAGTCAAACACCTTACGCATCCCCGCCTGCAACGGTTGTTGGAGAATCTCGATCGGAGTTGTCCGGCGTTGCAAGCGACGCTTGCTTGTCACGGTGCGGTCAGCAGGACTTACAACGCGACCACTCGATTCGCCGCTCGTGCGCGCAGGGCTAGGGGCCGGTGTAGCCGCTGACTCCGTATCTTTATCTTTGTCGCGCGGCAACGGAGAAAGAATGGCGCGTTTGGGTAAGCTTGATTTTAGGCGCGGGCGTTTAACAGTCATGGAAAGTCAGCGCAGACGCGCCACTCAACTTGATTAACGTAACGGATTAACGTGACGTTTGATTAATGCATTAATGGACGCATTGTCGTGCTGTGCCGAAGGTCAAAACTCTGCCAGTACTCAAAGGCCGCACATACGCAGACCTTCTGCTGCCGGGCCAGCGTCAGCATTAATCTCCAATGCCTTACGCAACCAGGGTTCCGCCTCTTCACACTCAGACGGATCCTTAAAGATATGCGCCAAACCAGCTGTATAAATTTGTTCAAGGCGGGCACCATCACCAATGAGCGCCAATCCCGCTTCAAGCGTTGCTGCCGCATCTTCATAGTTGCGGCGAGCATAATAGGCCATGCCCAAATGAAGCAGGGCTGGTGCATAGGTGGGGTCTAGCTCGACTGCTCTTTGTAATGTATAGACTGCGCCAAGATAGTCACCCGCATTATAGAGTCCGTCCCCTAGTGCGTCTAGGGTAACAGGTGCCTCATAGGCTTCAACTGCTTGGCGGTAGGTTTCGTTGGCTTTCTCAAAATCATTCAAGCCGATGCGATACTGACGCCCCTTGCCAATATAAAGATCAAAACGATAGGGGGCGGCGGCAATGGCGAGATCATAGGAAGCAATCGCCTCCTCATAATTCCCTTGCATTTCATGCAAAAAGGCTTGATTGCGCAATGCCATGATATTGTCAGGCTCAAGCGATAGAGCTTGGTTAAGATAATCCTGCGCTACATCCCAGTTGCCCACATCCGTATAGATTTCAGCCAAGATCGCAAGTGTTGTCGCGTTCTGTGGTTCAATCTGATAGGCATCCATGGCATGTCGCATGGCTTCTTCATATTCGCCATGCCAATCTTCAATGCGCGCCAGTGCGTTGAGCACCTCTACATCCTGGGGAGCCAACTCATAGCCTTGTTTAGCCAGCGCGTAAGATTTGTCCAGATCTTGCAGGATCAAATAGAGCGCGGATAAGGCTGCCAGCGGTTTAGGATTCTCTGGTTCCAGCCGTATTACCTCTTCATACGCAGCGATGGCACCGGCGATATCACCAGATCGGTAGGCAATGTCGGCATCCGCGAGATAGGAGATGGCGCTGCGGGTGGGAATGACCGTAGGTTCGGGCATCCGTGCAGTAATCCAAGAAGGTTGCTGCTCGTAGAGGATAATGGCAACCACGGCTAACAACATGAGCGGCCAAAAGCGCGCTAGTCCGCGTCGCCGTCGTCGTGGGCGATAGGCTCTGTCTAGATACATGGTTTGATTATAGCATGAGCAATGGAGTGAACCAACCTCTTACGCCAGAAGCGCGCCATCAAGCACGCGCCATACGCATCACGTGCTATACTTCTCAGGCAATACGCATGATTCAGACAAGACGCGCAACAATGTCATCCACACGTTCAAAGACCTCGGCTGGCTCGTAGGACTTGAGCGCCTCAATATGGTTAAAGCCCCATGCAACAGCGCCAAAGGGAATCCCTTCTTTGGTCGCCGCTTCGATGTCTCGTACCTCATCCCCAATACAGAGTGCCTCACTCGGCAGCACCCCGCTTTGTTTGAGTATTTTGCGGAAGCCAGCACGTTTCCCAAATAGCGACACACCACATTCATAGTACTGAATGCGCTTCATATTCTCTGTACCCAACACGTTATGCACATTCTCGTATGAGTTTGAAGTAACAAGAGCGACTGTGATACCCGCAAGCGATAACTGCTCTAACAGAGAATCGACGCCTGCGAATAGGGAAATATTGCGAACACCGGTCGCTGTCACTTGTCGCATATGATTTGCAATAAAAGGCAATTTCCACACAGGTATGCCGAGGTGCTTGATGAGTTGCCGCGCACCATAACCTCGTAGCATCTCAATCTCACTTTCCTCGATCCCCTTGAAGTTATACTTTACCGCAACCGTGTTAACAATCTGAATGAACCAAGGGAACGAGTCGGCCAACGTGCCGTCGAAATCAAAAATGACAAGTCGGTACTACATCACTACTCCAATAATCAGTACCTCACAGCCGCGCAGCGATATCGTGCCCACACAAATTTCCAGCACAAATCCCTGCGTAAATCCGCTACATCATTAAAGTCGTAACCTCTCTAGCGGGTATCGGGCTGAAGCCAAAAACCCGCTAGACGCAGCGTATAGTCTATTCGCATCCGCGGCAGTTAGTCGAATCTGTCGTAGTGTCCGCGCCGGAAAAGGAGATAACCACCGAGGCCCGCAATAAGAATCATCACCACCAGGATAATCCACAGCCACACCTCCTGGAACTCAAGGGAGAGTGTCCCGGTAAATGGATATTGGCGAGCGATCAAAAAGATGACGACCACAGAGGCGATCAGCAACAAAATCCCTATCCCTCTACTCATCAGATTCTCCTTTACTGTGCTTGCATTTTTGCTGGGCTTGCATTGTTTGTTGTGCTACTAGCTTCCAGGAATATAGGAGAATGAGAGAGGGCGCAGTGATCCACATAACAATGGGGTTGGCAACTACGCGGATTATGCAAAGAGGGTGTTCATGATGCAGAAATTGCAGTGGGGAATACTCGGATAGACAAATTGACCAACTCAACCATTTTGCACTACAATAGATTCACTATCTCCATAAATTGTGCCCTGGTAGCTCAGTGGATAGAGCACTAGCCTCCGGAGCTAGGTGTCGGGCGTTCGAGTCGCCCCCAGGGTACTAAACACAAGCTATACGGCAAACCACTCCATCTAGTGCGCCAGCACGAAAAGTGGTTTGCCATGTCCCAAAGTCTAGTCCCTCGTTTTGTTAGCATTTCCGAAGCATACAATTTATTCTGCCTCCGTTGTCAGGCTGAACGCTTTCAACCAAGCACCTTGCGGTTCTATGGTTGGACGTTGCAGCCCTTTTTCGCGTGGTGTGAAGCTCAACACGTCACCGAGCTTGGCGACATCACCGCGCACCACATACACGCGTACTTCCATACAGCGGCTGGTTGCTGACACAGCCTATGACTCTGATCCACTCGATGCACGACTCTTGATGAGCGCAACATTGAACTGATTGCGCCACACAAGAGCAACCGTAAGAAACCTAAGACACAGGGGGGCGCAAGTTGCGTTACAAGCGCCGTTGGAAGATTGAGCGTCTCTTTGCTTGGTTGGAAATTACTTTGCATTTCATCGCTTGTCCCCTGTATACTGCTTCAGCTCAGAAAGTTGATACTACAGATACTACAGATTGTCTCTGTGTCCACTCTTCCTAATCAAATCCACAATCAACAAGCCAATATAGAAACTGCTCTCTCCTGCGTAACGGGAGGGCAAAAAGGAGATGTCATGGGCTGGTCGGCGTATCGAAAAACCGGGCTAACATATCACAATCCCAACAAATCGTTCAAGGGGTTCACACTGTTATCGCCGCCAGGGACTCAATCTAGCCTGCTCATTAACATGGAGGGTAAGGTTGTCAAACGCTGGCAGTTCGACGATTTTCGGCCCGGCTTTGGCAAACTACTGCCATCGGGTAACCTGATGATCACCGGCTCCGACCCTGAACTGCTCAAACAAGCCAAAGCCGCTGATGAAGCAACCCTGCTGGCAAATCTACCTCTGCGTCTACGAAAATTGGGCGGCGGCTACACCATACTACGCGAATACGATTTCGAGGGTAATCTGCTGTGGTCATATGACAATCCGGCCATCCATCACGATTTCCATGTCAAAGAGAACGGTAACATTCTGCTACCCGAGTGGGTTCCCCTGGCGGAGGAGCTAGCCAAAGAGGTTCGTGGCGGCATGAGAGCAAAGGGCAAGAAAGATCCTCCCATGCTTGGCGACGATATCATCGAGATTGACCGTGAAGGCAACGTGGTCGCCCGGTATCATACTTGGAAATACTTTCATCCGCGTCGAGACCCAATTCAGCCCTTGGAAAATCGAGGAGAGTGGACGCACGTGAATGGGTTGGATCTGACTCGTGATGGCAAGATCGTTATTTCCTGTCGCACAAACTCACGGGTGGCGATTATCGATCCCGAAGCAGAGAAGTTGGTTTGGAAACTGACCGAACCAGAAATCAGCATGCAACATCACGTCACCTGCCTCGAAAACGGCAATATTCAGATTTTTGATAATGGTATGAATAAGCCCGGGGGAATGCCCTTTTCGCGTGTGATTGAAGTGGATCCAAAAACGAGCAAAGTTGTTTGGCAGTACAAAGCGAATCCCCCCGAACAGTTTTTCAGTGGACATATATCCAGTGCCCAGCGACTGGAGATGGGTAACGTCTTTATCTGCGAAGGTACCTCGGGGCGATTGTTTGAGGTGACGCGGAACAACGAGGTAGTCTGGGAGTGGATTTCCCCATTTGTACATGGTTCTGACGAGGGTAACCTGTCTGTCTCTATTTACCGGGCCTATCGTTACGGCCTGTCACATCCTGCCATTGCTGATCGCGACCTGACCCCCGATGCTTACAAACAACTTAACGCCAGCCTGGGCCTGCTGTAGCGTGACATGGCAAGCCCTATCTCGTCAACCACTTCACCACCTACTATAGAAAACGGCATGGTAGGCCATGAGCACGAAAGTGTTCGCACTCAAGGCGGTCTACCATGCCGGGATGCTGCACAACTCTCTTCGTATTACTTTCTTCGTATTACTTCATTCAAACCTATCCACTAGGCGATGGCTGTTGCCTCTAACTCAACCAGCACATCAGGCGCAAACAGCCGAGCTACGCCCAGCAGGGTGGACGCGGGCTGGCAGTTGGCTGCTGACAATCTGCCCATAAGCGCATCCCACTCTCCGAGCAGCCGGTCTACATCGGTTGTGTAGATCGTCAAACGAACAACATCCGATAGAGTAAAGCCCGCCTCACTTAGAACCGTCTCCAGATTATCAAGTGCTTGGGTAACTTGTGCGCGCATATCACCCGCATGAATGGGCACCCCTTCAGTATCAACAGAGGTCTGGCCGGCACAGAAGAGTACCCGCCTAGCATCGCTCACCTCGTGAGCTTGAACAAATCCAAACGCATCCTGCCAAGTCCAAGGGTTTGTAATGCGACGTTCCACGATGGCCTCCTGTGTTCATATCTGGTTGTTTTGACTAAGAAGGGTAAGCGCGATGGGCTATCTCCAATATACCGGCTGTTGATGGATGTAGCGGATATTTTCCTCTAGAAGGAACTTTTTGTCTAACAGGCAAAAAAACTCAATTTTCGTTATGCTTTTCCTTGCAGTGGAAAACGCTGGATCAGCACCCACTTCCCATTCGTAATCTGGCCTATGCGCCCCCTCAGATCAACTGCTTCTGCCCCAAAGCCAGGGCCAAAATTCATTTGGCTTACCAACTTCGTGGTCTGTTCAAGACCTTCGGGCGACACACCATAGACAAAGCTCATATGGACATGATACGGAGGGAGATGGTAGAGTGTGCTACTGGAGGCTTGCTCCAAATCAACAAAAAGCCACGGTCCCGGTTGGGCCGCGGCTTCTACTTGCGCTAATTAGGTTTTACAGGACCAAGTTATGCAAGATGTGCATAGGTGCGACGTGAATCAGAGGTCGTCTGCTTCACCGGCTGTGGTGCATGTGCATCCCGGGAAACAGGATCATTCAAATCCTGCACGCTCTTTTCTGATCGACCCGCAACGATACAGGCGCTCACCAGAATGGTTGTACAGATTGCGCCGATGATTAAATAGGCTGTCACGAATGTTGTAACGATCATAGTGGCTCAAGTCTCCATTTCCTGCGAAATCTTCATTCTAAACAAGTACAACTCGTTCCCACAATGCCGTTAGCAACCACGATTCACGACTAACTCTCGCACGCTCGTGCAAATTGTTGTTAAAACTCATGAACATCACCGCATCTTCAAGCGGTTATTATTTGGTTACTGCTGGCTTGCCTGCTCATTGCCATTGTGCAGGCAAGTCCTTGTGTTACCAAGGTCTCAATGTTGTATCGCGTCTACG
>CAMPHP010000144.1 GCA_946885925.1 uncultured Litorilinea sp. | reverse complement strand
TTGCTCCTTTCGGCATCGTCACAAGCCAAGCCGAACTAGAGACGGCATTGACCGAAATCGGCGTGCCTGCCGTGCTCAAGACCGCAGCCTTTGGCTATGATGGCAAAGGTCAAGTTCGCATTGATCAAGCTTCCGAGGCCACAGATGCCTGGTCAACATTAGGGGGCCAACCCTGCGTGTTGGAAGCCTTTGTCAGCTTCCAACACGAACTCTCGGTCGTAGCAGCCCGCGGTGTTGATGGTAGCTTCGTCCACTATGGCGCGCTTGAAAACATCCACCGCAACCATATTCTCGACCTCACTATCGCTCCTGCACGCATTCCTGCCGAAGTCGCAGATCAAGCCGTAGAGCTAGCGCGCGCGGTGTTAGAAAAGTTGGACGTGGTTGGTGTGCTATGTGTAGAATTCTTTTGGGCCGATGATGGCCGCCTGTTGATCAATGAGCTTGCGCCGCGACCCCATAATTCCGGCCATCTCACCATTGAGGCGGCAATGACCAGCCAATTTGAACAACAAGTACGCGCAATTTGTGGGCTTTCATTGGGCATGACTACATATCTTCGTCCCGCAGCCATGGTAAACTTGTTGGGTGATGTATGGCGAAATGGTGAGCCAGATTGGGCGGCAGCCTGCGCCATACCCGGTGTAAAACTGCATCTCTATGGCAAGCACAGTGCTCGCCCGGGTCGTAAAATGGGCCATCTTACAGCCCTGGCGTCCACAGTAGAAGAGGCAGTTACCAATGCGCTGGCCGCGCGACAGGCTTTACAGCGCGAACCAGCATTGATACCCGCGCCATCGATTGGCGATGGAACAGGTGTCAAGAACGATTAAACCAAGGAGTTTGGGTCATGTTTCCGCATGAGGAAGTATTTCAAGATGCGCATCAAATTGCGGTCAATGATGATCGCCCCGAAGATGATAAGCCGCATGAAGAGTGTGGTGTCTTTGGTATATATGCACCCGGACGTGAGGTAGCGCGCCGCACCTTTTTCGCCCTCTATGCCCTCCAGCACCGCGGCCAGGAAGCTGCGGGTATTGTCACCTGCGATGGTCATATGGCTCACATTCACAAAGGCATGGGATTAGTCTCCCACGTCTTTAACGAAGATAACTTGCGCCATCTTCAGGGTCACATGGCAATCGGGCATAACCGTTATTCGACCACGGGCGCACCAAAACTTCGTAACACCCAGCCCTATGTGTTGGAGACGATGAATGGCCCGCTTGCCATCGGTCACAATGGCAACCTAATCAATGCCCCCCAACTGCGCCGGGAACTCTTGGAGCGTGGTGTAGGGCTGCAAACGTCTACCGACAGCGAGTTGATTATTCACCTATTGGCTGGCTCTGGTGGTGGCGACTGGCTGACGCGTATCCGCATTTTGATGGCGCGCATCGAAGGAGCTTATGCGCTGGTCATCCTGACCAACGATGCAATTTATGGGGTGCGCGACCCGTGGGGGCTGCGCCCCTTGGTGTTGGGCAAGATGGATGGCGGTCATGTACTGGCCTCAGAAAGCTGTGCCTTCTCTACCATTGGGGCCGAATTCTTGCGAGAACTTGCACCAGGCGAGATCGTGCGCTTGGATGAAAATGGTTACGAGATCTTCTTGGGTGCGCCGCCTCAAAAACTGGCCTTCTGCACCTTTGAGCAGATCTATTTTGCCCGCCCCGACAGCATTCTCAATGGAAGGCTGGTGCATCAAGCTCGCCAAGATATCGGGCGGCAATTGGCAAAAGAGGCCCCAGCCGATGCAGACATCGTCATTCCAGTACCCGATTCTGGCACGCCCCACGCAATCGGCTATGCCCAACAGAGCGGAATTCCCTATAGCGAGGGCTTGATCAAAAGCCGTTATATCGGACGCACCTTTATCGAACCCACCGACCAGTTGCGCAAAGTGGGTGTCGCTATGAAGTTTAATCCTTTGGTCGACAATTTACAGGGCAAGCGCGTGGTCATGGTGGATGACTCGATTGTGCGTGGCAATACCTCTGGCCCGCTGGTAAAACTTGTACGCGATGCCGGTGCCAAAGAAGTGCATGTGCGCGTCGCCTGTCCTCCCATCAAGTTTCCTTGTTTCATGGGTGTAGACATGGCAACGCAGGACGAACTTATCGCTGCCAACATGAGCGTTGAGGAAATCCGCGAACATATTGGTGCTGACTCGCTGGCCTTCATCTCCATCTCCGGCATGATGGAGGCGTTGAGAGCTGAAGATGGCTATTGCAACGCATGTTTCACAGGGGATTATCCTTTCAATACGCAGATCCCGCTGATTGAGCTTCACGAAAAGGAAAAATTCCCCCAGGTCTGGGGCAACTAATATCACACAAATTTCGTTAAAAACAGGCGGTCGCGCAACTCAAGCGGCCGCCTGTTTTCTATTGCGCGGAACACCACCCTACCCCTTCCTTGGAGCCGGGAACCCCCTGGGTGGCTCCGAGCAAGGGTTGCGCGGAGTAGATACTCCGCTAAATGGAAAGAGTGTAACAAACGTTTCTGCCACTGGATGGTAGGCTATCGTAAGTAATCATCGAGAAAAAACTAATGGCATTCCGCCAAAGAACCGTCACAAAACCCTAGCCAATAGGACAGGCACAAGCCTGTTCTGTCACACGATTGAATCAGCCATTCCCCTGTGCTAGAATCAACCGAAGTTCTCGTTTCAACCGGGAGATGCCCTGTACTACTCTCCCACAGCCTGGAAGGTTCTCCCTTCGCTAGGAGTGCGCATGTCTGACCGAGTCGTCTCAACCTACCGCCGACACCCCTTAGATGTCATGTTTGCACCACGCACGGTTGCCGTCATTGGTGCATCAGAAAGCGAAGGTAGTGTAGGACGCACCATCCTCTGGAACCTCATCAGCAATCCCTTTGGCGGCACTGTCTTCCCTGTCAACCCCAAACGTAGCAGTGTTCTAGGCATCCATGCCTATCCCAAGATCGCCGATGTTCCCGCCCAAGTGGACTTGGCCGTGATCGTCACCCCCGCGCTCTCTGTGCCAGGTGTCATTGAAGAATGTGTCCAGGCTGGCGTTAAAGGCGCAATCATTATCTCGGCTGGCTTTAAGGAAATTGGCAAGGCAGGTGCACAACTAGAAGAAAAGATCCTACGCCGCGCCCGCTCGGCTCAAATGCGCATCATCGGCCCCAATTGTTTGGGCGTCATGAGTCCTCTCACAGGTCTCAACGCAACATTTGCAAAAGGCATGGCCCGCCCAGGCAACGTCGGCTTTATCAGCCAGAGTGGTGCTCTCTGTACAGCGGTATTGGACTGGAGCTTCCGCGAAAATGTGGGCTTCAGCGCCTTTGTCTCCATTGGCTCTATGCTGGATGTAGATTGGGGCGACTTGATCTACTACTTGGGTGATGATGAGCGCACCAAGAGCATCGTCATCTACATGGAAACCATCGGCAATGCACAATCCTTTCTTTCTGCTGCGCGCGAAGTTTCCTTGACAAAACCTATCATTGTCATTAAAGCCGGGCGCACCGCCGCCGCAGCTAAAGCAGCGGCATCGCACACCGGCTCACTGGCAGGCAGTGATGATGTGCTGGATGCCGCTTTCCGTCGCTGTGGCGTCCTGCGCGTGGACACCCTCTCCCATCTCTTCTCGATGGCCGAGGTTTTATCGAAACAGCCGCGCCCGCGTGGCCGGCGGCTCACCATCGTCACCAATGCAGGTGGTCCTGGCGTGCTGGCAACCGACGCCCTCGTAGAAGGCGGAGGTGAGCTTGCCACTCTCTCTGAGGAAACTATAAACGCCCTTAATGAGGTTCTGCCTCGCCATTGGAGCCACAACAACCCAATCGATATCTTGGGTGATGCCGACCCTGCCCGCTACACCGCAGCAGTCAAAATCGCCGTGGCGGACCCTGAAAGCGATGGGCTGTTGGTGATCCTTACCCCGCAAGACATGACTTCTCCCACCCAAACCGCAGATCAGATGCGCCAAGTCGTAGCAAATGCCCAAAAGCCTGTGCTTGCCAGTTGGATGGGTGGGCCTGATGTTATGGCGGGCGTAGATATTCTCAACCGCGCCAATATTCCGACCTTTGATTACCCCGACATGGCCGCGCGCATCTTTAACTACATGTGGCGCTACACCTACAATCTGCGCTCCATCTATGAAACGCCCGCACTGCCGGTTGCCAGCGAGGCGGAAGCAACCAATCAACTCCGTGCTACTGAGTTGATTGACACAATCCGGAAAAAGGGCCGTACGATTCTCACCGAATACGAAAGCAAGCAAATCCTTGCTGCCTATGGCATTCCAACTGTGGAAACTCATCTTGCCACCACGCCGGACGAGGCCGTTGCCATTGCTGAGAAACTGGGTTATCCCGTAGTCCTCAAGCTCAATTCCGAGACGATTACGCACAAAACGGATGTCCAAGGTGTGCAGCTAAATCTGCAGAACGCCCAGGGCGTCCGCCAAGCCTACGCAACGATCCAGAAATCCGTCGAAGCCCATGCTGGGGCCGAGCATTTTCAAGGTGTCACCGTACAGCCAATGGTAAAGCTAGACGGCTATGAATTGATCATCGGCAGCAGCCAAGATGCACAGTTCGGCCCCGTGCTGCTCTTTGGCACAGGTGGTACATTGGTCGAGGTCTTCAAAGACCGCGCGCTAGCTCTGCCCCCGCTCAACACCACATTGGCGCGGCGCATGATGGAACAAACCAAAATCTATGAAGCCCTCAAAGGGGTGCGTGGACGCAAACCAGTCGATCTGGAAGCTCTTGACCGGCTTATGGTTCGCTTTAGCAGCCTCGTGGTAGAACAGCCACGCATCAAAGAGATCGACATCAACCCGCTCTTGGCCTCGCCGGAGCAGATCATAGCGCTGGATGCGCGGATTGTACTCCACGATCCTGACTTGCCCGATGCGGAACTGCCGCGCCCGGCCATCCGTCCTTATCCAATCCAGCACATTCACCCCTTCACGATGAGTGATGGTGACCAAGTAGAAATCCGCCCAATCCGGCCCGAAGATGAACCGATGATGACCGAGTTCACAATGGGGCTATCGCCACATAATCTCTATCTGCGCTACTTTCATGCCGTCTCACCCAGTTCGCTCATCGCCCACGAACAGTTAGCGCGCATGTCTTTCGTGGACTACAACCGGGAAATAGCGCTTGTTGCCGTGCACACTGACCCCAAAACGAATCGCCCCCAGATCATTGCCCACGGACAACTCACCAAACTACATGGCTCGAATGATGCCGAATTTGCGATCCAGGTGCGCGACGAGTATCAAGGGACCGGCCTAGGCACAGAATTGCTCAGTCGCCTATTAGAGATTGCACGCGATGAGGGTATCGAGAAGGTTGTCGCTGAGATCATGCCGGAAAATGTAGGCATGCGCCGCATCTGTACAAAACTCGGCTTTGCCTTCCACCGGCTGCCCGACAGCCAAAATGTCATAGCTGAAATTGAGCTAAAGCCAGAGACGCGTCCTTCCGAAATCGAAGAAGGCATAGCCGCAGTAGGCGAGTAGTAAGAGCAAAGCGAAAAAAACAAGAGGGAGGGTGGTAGCTATCCACTTTTCCTCTTGTCTAGACGGCTTGTATCTTCAGCCCGCTTTAGTGGGCTTTTCATTCTCGCCGGAACGCTTTAGCCTCCGGCACCCCAACTTACGACTTGCTCATTAGCATACGAGTATTGCAGCGGCACATCGACAGGCAGCGGGCGCTGGTTGCTACCATCTTGGCCCATCACCCATAGCCGCCACTCGCCCGCGCTATTCTCTTCATTGCGGTTGCTCAAAAAGACAATCCATTGCCCATCCGGACTCCATGCCGGGGCAACATTGCTTGGCATCTCTTCCACCAGCGCAGTGGCAGGGCGCGTCAGCGCAGACAGCCCGGAGCCATCGGCGTTAATCGTAAAAATCTCCCAGTGACTGCCTTCGCGCGACTGAAAGACCACGCGGTTGCCATTTGGCTGCCAGGCTGGGTCTTGGTAATAGGGTGCCTGCACCAGCGCCTTTGTCTCTACCACTGCCTGGTCAGCCGTGATTTCCAAACCCGTACTGGCCTGGTAGACGATGCCATCTGTATGCCAACTTGGCGCTTGCACCGTGTTGAGTGCGTCTAAGTCACGATAATTCTCACCGTTGATATCGACCCGGCTTAAGACAAATTCAGGCTGGCTTGACATTGGAAAATCGGTGAGAAACGGATTGTCGGGCAAGCAGATGCCAAATCCCAAATCTCGACAGTTAAACTCACCTGCCAAGCGCACAAAGGCAACCCAGTTTCCATCTGGACTCCAAGTTGGCGCGCGCAATTCTTCACTGCCGTTCCAAATCAGCCGTTCATTCTGACCATCAATATCAATCAGATAAAGTCCATGGTCGCCCCCGATACGAGTAAAAGCAACCATCCTGCCGTCCGGGCTAATCGCGGGATCGAACCCCGTAGTTAATGGATTGAGCGCACCCGAAGCCAAATCATAGACATAGATCGTACCCCCACCTGTGCTCTGAATGACCAATCGCCCACTTAGCCCCGCGGCTGCGCTGCTGTTGGGGCTTGTTGCCGCTGATGCCGGTGCAGGGTCAGGCGTCGCGTTAGAGGCGGGTGCAGGGGTCGGAGCAGAAGTCGGGGTAGAGATAGGCGCGGATTGGCTAACGCGCGCTGATACTGGGATGCTCAAAATCGGGTGGCTTAAAGTAACAAACTCTGCCGAAACCCAGCCAAAGCCATCACCAAGGCCAGGCGTTACCAGTTCAATCCATGTAGCCGCGGCATCGCGCCCGCTGACCTCGAAAACATCACCAGTTTCAGCTTTGCCAAGCACTGTAAAGTCAGTACCCGGCCCGCTGCGGATATTGAGCCGCGCGTTTGTCACGGTTACACTGGCTGTAATTGCATTGGGATCTGTAGCTGGCGCAGGGCTTTCCGCAGGTGCCTCTGCCGTTGGCACAGGGGCCGCTGCCGTTGCAGGTTCTCCACTTGTCTCAGTACCCGGCGCTGCGGGAAGCCCCGTTGTAGCATCTAGCACGGGAAGCTCTTCAGCATTGAACACCACCACATTCGCTGTCTGCACCCAGCCCGAAGCTCCGGATGAAGCTGCGACCACCAACCACTGTCCATCCGCAGTACGTCCCCACGCTGTCAGCGCCGTGCCTGTCGACAATTGAGCCGTCTCAGTGCCATTGGGCCGGTCA
>CAMPHP010000143.1 GCA_946885925.1 uncultured Litorilinea sp. | reverse complement strand
CGTAAGAGTTCCTCCCCTGCTACTTAAATGCCCCCATGTTTCGGATTAAGTTGACCTTTAGTGCTGCGATGTACAGTGATGGCAAATGCGCTGAACTGTTACAGCCTTATCGAGAAGGAGCAGATCATGAACACCTTCATGCGCTTTGAACGAGCAACCGTACAATGGTTGGTTCAAAGCTATCAACGGCGCACGCTGCGGCGGGCTGCATACAACGCATATCGCACCTTTGCGCGCCAGTATCCCGAATGGGTAGCGTCGCTCTTTGACGAGCATTTCGTGCTAACCCATGTAGTGCCGATGCTGCAAGATGCTGCCGACGCAGGGGAAACGGTAACAGCCGCTCAAATTGCTGAAATGTGGGCACATCAGGTCAGCATCTTGCCGACATTGCGCCAACAGCATATGGCCCGCATGATGCCCGTCGCCACCCACTTCTTGTGCATGGTGGCGGATGAAGTAGCGGAGGCACAGGTGGGACACAATCCACTCGTGCTTGTCGAGACGGCAGTTGGTTAATTTCATCCGGGAAGCGTGTATCCCATACCAAGACAGATTGACTAGACAGATTGGCTAGAAAGAAATCAACCCATGATGATGCTACAAGATTGGGAGGGAGTTGCCCAGGAACGGGCACGCTCTTGGGAAAAGGAAATACAGCAACGGCAGCTATTGGCGCAACTCCCGCGCCAGCCCGCGGCCTGGCGGCTCTGGACAGGCAGCATCCTCGTCTGGCTCGGCACCTGGTTGATGCGCTGGGGATCACGGGTGACACCGAACGAGTGCAGGCAAGGCGTATCGGTTACAGGCTAATCCCCTATCCGGTGAATAGATCGGGCCATAGACGTTCAGGCGTATTGAACGGGTGTATTGATAGGTGTATCGAATAAGGGGGTGATGGTCACTTGGCAAAGTATCATCACCCCCTTTATGATCTAGGAAGCTGTAATGGAATGGGCGTGTTCGGAGGGAGAGACGAGGGCATCCATGTTCAGTCGCATATTGCGGGGTGAGTTCTTTTACGGTTGGGTCATCGTAGGCATTACCGTCGTGGTCTTGATTGGCGCGGCGGGCATTCGCTCGGCGGCAGGCGTAATGATTTTGCCCATGCAAGGCGAGACTGGCTGGGCGCTGAGCACGATCTCGCTGTCGGTATCGTTGGGTCTGCTGCTCTTTGGCTTCACAGGCCCCTTTAGTGGCGCGCTCATGGAGCGTTTTGGGCTACGTAATATGGTCCTGGTGGGACTGCTGATGATTGCCGCCAGTATGATCGTCAGCGCGCGCATGACGACCGAATGGGAACTCTTTCTCTTTTGGGGCATTCTCAGTGGCGTCGGCAGTGGTTTAATCGGTACAGTGCTGGGCGCAACCGTAGCAAGCCGGTGGTTTGTGGCGAATCGTGGGCTGGTGGTGGGCATCTTTGGCGCAGCCACCTCGGCTGGGCAGTTGATCTTTTTGCCGCTGTTGATGCAGTTGGTCTTGAGCCTCGGCTGGCGTACCACCACCTTTATTTTAGCGGTGATCATGCTGGCGCTGCTGCTTCCCGTCTTTTTGGTGTTGCGCGACGATCCGGCAATGTGGGGCTGCGTCCTTATGGTGCGCCCGCGGACATGCCGCCCGCGGCGTCGCTGCCCAAAGTGGGTATGCTCTCGACAATGCAACATGCCACACGTACGCCCGAATTCTGGCTGCTGGCAGGTACTTTTTTTGTCTGTGGCTTTACCTCCACAGGTCTGATCGGGACGCATTTAATCCCGTATGCGGTTGATTGTGGCATTGCCGAAATTACCGCGGCAGGCATGTTGGCGCTGATGGGAGCAATGAACTTCGCGGGTACGATTACGTCGGGGTGGCTCACCGACCGCTATGACCCGCGCAAGCTGTTGGCGATCTATTACTCGTTCCGTGGCTTATCCCTGCTTCTGTTGCCTTGGATCAACACACCTGCCGGATTAGCCTTCTTTGCCATTCTCTTTGGTCTGGATTACATCGCCACAGTTCCCCCAACGGTGAGCCTGGTAGCCGACACTTTTGGTCGTCGCCAGGTGGGGATTGTCTACGGCTGGGTCTTCTGCGCCCATCAGATAGGCGCAGCACTGGCAGCTTGGCTGGGCGGTGTCACGCGCGAGGTACTGGGTGGCTATGGTGTGGCTTTCTTTGCCGCGGGTGTGCTGGCTGTGCTGGCAGGGATGTTGGTGTTGCGGATTCAGCGGCGTGCACTGGTAATGCCTGTGGTGGAGGCTAGTGCATGAGCGATACAAACGCAATCACTCTTGTCACATGAATCAGCATCGCACTCCCTAGCGCATATCTACAATCCTTAGGATCTGCAACCCGCGCAAGTCCAGCCAGTAGCCCTCTGGCGTATGCGTAACACAGATGAGCAGATGGTCACAACCAGGGCAGCGTAGGATCATACCGATCTCTCCGCCATAGAGCATGAGTTCGCCAACTGGCGCGCTTTCGCCACAGTTGGCACAGCTAGCAATGGCTGTCGTCATTTCCAGCGCAAAATATTCACGCAGCAGTCCAGCGGCTGCATTCCCGTCCAGATGTGGACTGATGTTACTGCTTGTCTCGCCGTTCATTTTATGCTCCAGTCGGTCCAAAACGTTCGGTCCTGATACGTGCAGGCTCATGCCCCAAATCCACCAAACTGGTCGCAACGAATTCCACCAGTGGCGTAGGACCACAGACAAATATATGGGGCTGTTGTGCAGGGGGAGGGGCCACGCCCGCCAACATCGGCTCGTCGATGCGACGCCGGTAGCCGCTCCAATTGGGTGGGGAAGTGCGGGTCAGTGTATGGAAGATCTGCAATTCGCGATCCGCAGCCGCCAACTGCTCGAGTTCGTTGCGAAAGATAATATGCTCATAGCTGCGTGAGGAGTAGAGCAGCCGGACTGGCAAGTTGCTTCCTTGGGCGGCACGATGCCGGAGCATCGCCATCAGCGGGACAATTCCAGAGCCTCCAGCAACAAAAAATAAGGGGCCGCCCATTGCCACTGTCCACGTAAAGTAGCCCCCGATCGGTCCTCGTATCTCCAAGCGGTCGCCAGGACGGAGTTCATCGGTCAAATAGGGCGAAACCTCTCCATCTTCTAGGCGCTCGACCGTCAGCATCACCTCTGTCCATTCCGGTGGTGAGGCAATGGAGTAGCTGCGCTGTGCCTGGTATCCATCCTCCGCGGTCAACCGCACATCGACGTGCTGCCCTGGCAGGTGACCGGGCCAGTTAGGCAACCTCAATACCAGGCTTTTTGTCCAAGGCGTCTCGGTAATCGTCTCTATGACTTCGGCAAAATGCCACTCAATGCGCCGCGATGGGATCATGGTCGATGCGCTTGCCATCTTAGTCACCCCAATATCGCTGTTCTTTCCAGGGATCGCCATAGAGATGATATCCATGCGTCTCCCAGAATCCTGGCTCGTTGGTGTCTGTGAAACTTATCGCCTGCAGCCACTTGGCCGATTTCCACAGATAGAGGTGGGGGACCAAGAGGCGCGCCGGACCGCCGTGCTCAGGTGTGAGCGGGAGGCCACGATAGCGAAAGGCCACGATGGCTTTGTCACCGCGCAGATCTTCGACCGGGAGATTGGTCGTATACCCACCATAACAGAACGCAGTGATATAGGGTGCGGGCGGCTCAAGTGCAGCAGCCGCCAACAGCGTGTCGAAGCTCACTCCTTCCCAGACGGTATCAAGCTTGCTCCATTTGGTAACACAGTGGATGTCCACAGTAAGCTTCGTATGAGGAAGAGCCAGGAACTGCTGCCATGTCCAGGATGCCAGCATCTGTTGCCTGTAGGTGAGGGTCAACGTCCAGGTATCGAGCGATATGCGCGGCGTGGGACCAGCAGAGAGCACAGGAAAGTCATCGGTGACATACTGCCCCGGCGGGATACGCCCTGCAGGACCGCCTCGCCGTTTACCGACAAATCCGCGCGTTACCATGATGCTGCCTCCTCTCACTCTCAACAGAACGGACTATGAACGGGCTATCTCTGCTGCGGAAGGAGCTAGTGGTGAGATCACAAGAAGCCCTTACGGTTCATGCTGGAATCAGGGGATACACGACAAGACGGAGCGTTTTTGCAAGCAACAAACGGAGAATATAGACCAGTGTAGCACAACGCAAGGCAGGCGACAATGGTCATTTTTGGCCGGCAGGGCTTTTCAACGCACATATTTCACGGGCTCGAATGCTTGTCATTCCGCACCCTGGGGCGGGACCATTTTAATGAGTGGCGTAGGTTTGGCGGCGACAGGACTTTTTGGGATAATGGGTTGTTAGACTTACTGCCAGTTCAACCTGTTTAGAATCCTGTCGGAGACTTTGTTCGCTCATTGAGCGATTTTGGTTCAATCATTCACTCTTACTCGTGGCGGCATTTTCCGCCTATCAAGGGCAATCACACATGATGGAATATGGTTCAATCCCCGGTATTGACAAACCGATCTCTCGGCTGGTGCAAGGGACAATTCCGCTAAGATCCAAGTGGTTGGAAGAGAGCTTTGCGCTGTTGGATGGCGTCTATGAGCAGGGTGGCACGACCTTTGACACGGCACATGGCTATTACGCTGGCGATTGCGAGCGCGTGCTAGGCCAGTGGGTGCGCGAACGAGGGCTGCGTGATAAGGTCGTGGTCATTGCCAAGGGCGCGCACCACAATCAAGATCGCCAGCGTGTCACGCCCTTTGACATTACCGCAGATCTACATGATTCACTCGCCCGCCAGCAGCGAGATAACCTTGACCTATACCTGCTCCATCGCGATGACCCTAGCCAGCCTGTGGGGCCGATTGTGGAAATCCTCAACGAGCACAAGCGCGCAGGCAAGATCAACGCGTTTGGCGGATCAAATTGGAGTGTAGAGCGTATCAAAGAAGCCAATGCGTATGCCGAAGCCAACGGGCTAGAGGGCTTTGTCGCCAGCAGCCCCAATTTTAGCTTGGCGGTCCAGGCCAAACCACCGTGGCCCAACTGTGTGAGCATCAGCGGCCCCCAGGGTGAAGCAGAACGCGCCTGGTACGAAGCGAATCAGATGCCACTTTTCCCCTGGTCAAGTTTGGCGGGCGGTTTCTTTAGCGGGCGCTTCAACCGCAATAATCTGGACAGCTTTACCGAGCCGCTCGACACGTTGGCTGTGGAAACCTATTGTTTTGAAGACAACTTCCGCCGCTTGGATCGGGTGCAAGAATTGGCAAATGAAAAGGGGCTGAGTGTCCCACAGATTGCGACAGCCTATGTTCTCAGTGTACCACTTAATATCTTTGCATTAGTGGGGTGCAACAACGCGGCAGAATTTGCCGACAATGTAGCAGCCAGTAACGTGCGGCTGACACCGCAAGAGATCGCATGGCTGGAACTAAGGAGCGACACGCGCTAGGATAGAGCATTGGTAGAAATCACCCGCCACTTTACGTCAACCGTACTCACTGTCCATACTCATTGTCCAAAGGTATGGTAGGGAATAGGTTGACCAACAAAATTACACAACTGATGGCCCACCGGAGAGGCATTGCAAGGGAAAATCATGGCTGAAGCGCAAACAGAACAATCGTTGGCCGCAATTGTCGAAGAGATTCGCACGCAGTTGACCGGCATCAACGCATTACGCGACGCAACACTTAATCGCAGTCGCGCGCTCATTCGCGCATGTGCCGAAAGTATCCGCGCCATCCACCGCCATGAATGGGAGGAGGCGACTGCCATGCTTGCGGCGGCGCGCGCTGCGGCGGATGAAATGGTAGACGCGCTTGCCGACTACCCCATGCTCTATCACGCGGGCTATACCCAAGATGCGCTTAAGGAACTGGTGGAGGCGCATCTACTCTTTGCGGTGGTACGGGGCGGGCCAATGCCCCAGCCCGCGGAATTGCGCGTCACAGGTGCTACTTACCTGCGTGGCATGAGTGAAGCTGCCACCGAAATGCGCCGCTTTGTGCTCGACCTGATGCGCCAGGGGGAGATCGCCCAGGCTGAACCCTATCTGGACTTTATGGATGAGGTCTACAGCTTGTTGATCACCGTGGATTTTCCAGACTCGATCACCGATGGATTGCGGCGACATACCGATGTGCTGCGTACGGTCTTGGAGCGGACACGTGGTGATCTCACGATCTCCTTCCGGCAGGAGCAGATGCGTGTGGCCCTGCGAAGTCTGGAAGCACGCTTAGGGACCGAGCTTGGCCCGATGGACGAGCCAGCGACCCACGATGGAGGCGAGGCATAGCAGCCCTGGAACTAGCCAATGGCAAAGGATCGTTCGCTGGTACGTGCCAGTGACATTGGGGCATGGGCCTATTGCCGGCGCGCATGGTACTTGGCCCAGGTGCGCGGGGTACCCCATGCGCGCCCAGAGGTGTTGCAGCAAGGAACCCAGGCCCACAACCGTCACGGGCGGCAAGTACGCCGCGCAGGGCAGATGCAGCGTGTTGGCGTGTGGCTGGTGATCGCTGGATTGGTGATGGTGGGCCTATTGGCGACTGCAATCGTGATTGATCGGTTTGTGTAGTGATTACCCCTGTGATAACAGGTTGAGGTTATAAAGATTGGGTATTTTACGGCGAAAACAATCCCCGGCAGAGACGGCGGTGAAGATCACAGTGCCGGTTATTTTGGCCGAACGGGCTATTGCCTGCCTTCAACAGGCTAGCCAGGTCGAGCCAGACGATCTCGACCTTTTGGTCGAAGAACGGGTTACGTGGCAGCCTGATTCATGGCTGCTTCAACGCATCTGGCAAGCGTTGGCAGACGGGGGTGCGGGCGAAGCGGCGCTCACGGTCGCTCAGATGGTGGAATCACGCGCGCCACTGGCTCGTGCCCAAGCCTTATATCGGCTTGCCCAACAGACCACTGCACGACCTGCGTTGGTCAACTTGGTACGCTACGAACTGATGCGGACGCAACCCACGTTGTTTGGTGAGTGGGTGGTAGGTGAGGAGTGGCGTCAAATCGAGCGGCTGCTGCTCTATGGGGCAAGCGCGGCGATTATCGGTGAGAATTCCCTGGCGCTGGCATGTATTGAGCGTACCGATCAATTTGATAGAGCATGGGATCGGGTGATCCGTCAGCCAGAGCTACGGGGTCACCTGGCGCAAATTGTGTCACGCGTGGGTCTGCACCCGCTGACCGGACACCTGATCTCGCTTGCCATCCGCCGCTATGAAGATTCCGGTGCACAATTTGTTCACCAA
>CAMPHP010000142.1 GCA_946885925.1 uncultured Litorilinea sp. | reverse complement strand
GTCAGCGACCATACGCAGATCGATGAGCTAGCCGTGGCTTTGGAGCAGATGGGTGTCAGCATTAGCGCCAGTTCGATGCGTATGGATCCGATTAGCGTACCTTTAATCAAGGCGATGGCGGCAACGGGCGCGCATAACTTGACGGTGGCTCCGGAGGCGGGTAGCCAGCGGCTGCGTAATGTCATCAACAAGACACAAACCGAAGATCAGATGATGCGGGCAATTAGCTTGGCACAGGAGTTCAACTTTCCCCAGCTAAAGCTCTATTTTATGGTGGGGCATCCAACCGAGACGGACGAGGATATTGAGGCACTGATCGATTTTACGCTTGAAGCACGCAAGCGCTTTAAGCGGCGCATAGCGATTAACGCTACCCCCTTTGTGCCCAAAGCGCATACTCCCTTTCAATGGGAGGGCATGGCCCCTATCGCTGATCTACGCAGTCGCCAGAAGCGGATTCATTCGGCATTGGCCCGGCATGGCGTTGATGTACGCGCTGATTCGCCGGACTGGGCCGAGGTGCAGGCTGTGTTGAGCCGGGGCGACCGTCGTTTGGCCGAAGTGCTGATGGCGATCCCGCCTGGTGGGTTGACTGTGCGTAGTTTCTTCCAAGCGTTAGAGGTAGTTGGTTTGGACAAGAGCCACTATAGTGGTGCCTGGAAGATTGGCGATCCGCTCCCGTGGGATGTAGTGCAGAGTGGTGTCAGTGAAAGCTATTTCAGCTATGAGTTGAAATTGGCGGCGCGCAATGAAACCGGATTAAGCTGCCCGCCCGATAGCGCGGGCTGCCTGAGTTGCCAGGCGTGTGATACATCGTGGGCGTTCCGCTATGGGGACAACGCGAACCGGCCCATTCCCGCGGCCAAAGGGGGCCCGTGGCGCTCACAAGATTGGCAGCCATGGAGTCATTTGAAGCGTGAACAACATACCAACCTTTCACCCACTGTATCTACGATTGAACTGAGCTAGGCCGCAGCCATGCAGCGAGTTATCCATGACAATGGGGTTGTGACCTATACGTTTGATAGCCTGGTAGACCAGCCTGTATTTGCTCATGTGAGTACCCGCCACGGTGGCGTAAGTCCAGCACCGTGGAATACGTTGAACTTTAGCGTGGCGCGCGGGGATACGCGCGAGCGTGTGGAAGAGAACCGTCGCCGTTTTGCGGCGGCGGCGGGGATTGATCCGGAAAGCGTGACCCATGCGCGGCAAGTGCATGGTACAGGCGTCGCTAAGGTAGATTGGGAGTTGGCAGGAACTACGCAAGAGGGGTGCGATGCGCTGATTACGGATGCAGTCGGGCTGCCGCTCTCTGTGGTCTTTGCGGATTGTGTGCCCATCCTGTTGTATGATCCGATTGTCCATGCCTTAGGTGTCTGTCATGCCGGATGGCGAGGAACGGTCAACGGCGCTGCTACTGCGACTTTATGGGCGATGCAAGCGGCTTATGGCAGCGATCCTAGCCACATGCTGGCGTGTATTGGCCCTAGCATCGGCCCGCAGAGCTATCAAGTGGGTGAAGAAGTCTTGGCCTTGGCGCAGGCCAAGCTGCCAAATGCCGATGAATATTTCTATTTCCCTGATGGTGAAAATGAGCGCCCCTATTTTGACCTCTGGCGTGCCAATGCTGGCGAATTAATGGCCGCGGGCGTGCCTGGAGAGCAGATCGAGATCAGTGGGATTGACACAGCGCAACATACAGATGACTTCTTTAGCCACAGGGCCGAACAAGGGCGTTGTGGACTTTTCGCAATGATGGCTTGGCTGGCTCCGCGTAACTGATAACCTCACTTTGCAGCCTACTTGTGGCCCTAGCTATTGCCCTTCAAATCATCCTTCAACTCATAAAGGTAAATCATAAAGGGGTAAAACTGGGTGATCTATGAACATGCAACAGGCTCGTTGGGGTGGGTGGGTGTTGATCTGGCTGGTAGGGTGTATGCTTTGGTGGTCGAGCGGAGAGCCAACCGCTTCAGCATCGAGCCTGAATTGGACGGTTCCCCCAGCACCCCCGCTACTGCAAAATCGAAACTTTGAATGTGCCGATGGCTTTGTTTCGGGGACGAATTCGATTGGCGATGAGATCTTGGTGCCGATTGGATGGACTCTCATTCTCTCCGACAGCGCGCCGATTGTCTCGAGTACTCGCCGTTTTTATGGCAAGTCGTGTGGCACGGATGAGCCGGTGTTTATCGAACGTCTAGAGGGCTATGATAGCTTGTTGGTGCGCTCGCAAGATATTGAGACGCCCCCGACACCTGGCAAGCCGTTTGATGTGATTCTTTACCAGCAGGTGCCTGCGACCTATGGCGGGGCCTATAGTCTGAGTGCGTGGATGATCAGTCTGTGTGGTACAAAGAGCCGCCCATTTGATTGCCCACCAAATAACTACATTGTCAAGGCGATTGGCATTGACCCGCATGGGGGCACGCAGCCTGAGGCCAAGGATATCGAGTGGGTGGAGAATCGCGCCAATTTTGTTGATCTAGATGGCAGACCTGTTGGTTGGCAGAATTTATCGACGAGTGCCACTGCACTGAGCAGTACCATTACGATTTTTGCACGTATGACCAGTCCATTTCAGTTTCATGGTAACATGGGCTTTATGGATGCCTTTAGCCTGGTACGCGCACCACTTTCAGAGATGGAAGCGTTGCCCGCGCAGATCGAGGGTGCAGGCGAAATTGTGCTCAAGTGGTTTGGGCAACAATCTACCGACATTGACAATGTTCCCGACGGCACGCACCAACTGCTTTTTGATGTGCAGTGGCGGAAAGTGCCCGACGGGGCGTGGAACGATGTGGTGAGTTCAACTACACAAGTAAGCACAACCTTTCGCGCACCTTGTTTGGATACAAGCTATGAGTTTCGTGTGCGGGCGCGAGCCGAACAACCACCAGCACCGCCAGATGGTGCATGGCCCAACCACCGTTATCCAGGTGTGTGGAGCAAGCCGCAGACGGTCTTGTTTACTGCGCCGGAACTTGTGCCCACACCGACTGTGCCAATCACATCGACAGTGCCCGTGACATCCATCGCGCCTATTTCGGTGAGCCTCTATCTGCCGATGATGGAGCAAAATAGTAGACGTTCAGATGTTGGTTGCTAGCTCATCATATTTGTATGCTTCATGTGTTCTTCCTTGTGGTAGCTTTCCTGTGATGGCAATGGTTGGTACAATATTGCAACGAATATTTGATTCTAGCGTAGTGTGATAGAAAGAGGTTGGCGGTGGAGCTTGGCACGCCGACGGTGATTGCGGCAAATCTAGCACTTGTACGGCAACGCATTGATGCCGCAGCCCAGCGAGTGGGCAGAGATGGCAGCGAGATAACGTTGGTGGCAGTGAGCAAAATGCAACCCTTTGAGGCCATTGCCGCGGCCTATGCTGTGGGGCAGCGTGATTTCGGCGAAAACCGGGTCGAGGAGTTGTGGCCCAAGGTTGAGGAAGCCGAGCGGCAGGGCTTCGTGGATATCCGGTGGCACTTGATCGGCACGATACAGAGCCGCAAGAGCGCTGACGCAATCGGGCCTTTTGTGCTGATCCATTCGGTAGACCGGATCAAGCTGGCGAACCGGCTCAATCGCGATGCTGAAGCCAAGGGTAAGGTAATGGATGTACTCTTGGAGGTCAACACCAGCGGTGAGGAGAGCAAGCACGGCTTTACGCCAGAGGAGTTGTTGGCTGTTGCTGGCGAACTTGGTAGCTATCCCGCAATTCGCGTGCGTGGGTTGATGACGATGGCTCCTTTTACCGAGAATCCAGAAGAGGCGCGTCCTGTTTTCCGGCGGCTGCGTGAGTTGCGCGACCGCATACAGCAAGAGCATCCAGGAATGAGTTGGCCTGAACTCTCGATGGGAATGACCAACGATTTTGAAGTGGCGGTTGAAGAGGGTGCAACATTAGTCCGAGTTGGCTCGGCTATCTTTGGGCCGCGGCAGTATTGATTTTGTATCTTAAGCAATTATTCTAAGCATATATTTTAAGTATATGTGTTTAGGATAAATGGGTAGCCCATAGGGGGCAGGTGATGGCTGAGATTGGCAAAATTGCATTTATTGGCAGCGGGGCGATGGGCGAAGCTATGATCAAGGGGATGGTCGCCCAGGGCGTGGTGCAGCCCGGACATATTTTGGCGAGTGACCCGGTGGCTGCGCGGCGTGAGCAAATGAATGCGCTATTTGGAGTGCGCACGACTGAGGCGAATCCCACTGCCGTGCAGGATGCTGATATTGTGGTCTTGAGCGTGAAGCCGCAAATTCTGCCCAGGGTGTTGGCGGAATTGAAGGGGAAGATCCCGCCTGAAGCACTGGTGCTGAGTATTGTCGCTGGTGTGCCTATTGCGGCGATACAAGCAGGCTTGGCGCATGACCGCATTGTACGCACAATGCCGAATACGCCCGCCCAAGTGGGCAAAGGGGTGACAGTATGGGTGGCAACACCCGCGGTGACGGATGCCCAACGCCAGCAAACTCAGTCAATTCTCAACGCGCTGGGGGAGCAGGTGATGGCGGATGATGAACATTATTTGGACATGGCAACGGGTTTAAGCGGTTCCGGACCAGGCTATGTTTTCTTGCTGATTGAGGCGATGATTGATGCGGGGGTGCACATTGGCTTTAGTCGCGCCGATGCGCTGAAGATCGTCTTGCAGACGATTGAAGGAAGTGTGGCACTGGTACGCAGTACGGGCCTCCATCCAGCAGAGTTGAAGAGCCGAGTGACCAGCCCCGCGGGTACAACCGCAGCAGGGCTTTTTGAACTTGAACAGAGTGGTGTGCGCGCAGCCATTATTCGGGCTGTGGAAGCTTCTACACGGCGCAGTGAAGCGCTAGGCGCTATTTATAGCCAGAAAGGTGATCAATGATTGTCATACAGTTGCTGCTGATTTTATTGCAGCTCTATAGTTATGTGTTGCTGGCGCGAGCGCTAATTAGCTGGATTCCCAATATCGACCCGTATCATCCTGTGGTGCAATTTCTTTATAGTATTACTGAGCCTGTGTTGGAGCCGATACGCAAACTGGTGCCGCCGCTAGGTGGGATGATCGATATTTCCATGATTATTGCCTTTTTTGCCATTATCATCCTAGAGCAATTACTGCGCTCTTTGGTTTAGTGGTTGGTAGTGGGCAGTTGTGTTTTGCAGTTGAGGTGCTATGCAGTTTATACAGGGTGGTCCATCCTATATCACCCAAGAGCGTTTTGAGGAATTAGTTCAAGAGGCATTGGATTCGATTCCTAACGAGCTTTGGGATATGATCGACAATTTGGTGGTGACTGTGGAGGAGTGGCCTTCACGCGCCCAGTTGGCAGCGGCAAAGATCAGGCCGGGCCATACGCTTTTGGGTCTCTATGAGGGCGTGCCCTTGACGGGACGCAATCACTATTATGGGCTGGTATCACCGGACAAAATCACGATTTTCCGCGGACCGATTCTGCGCCATTGCCCTGCTGGTGATGAGGACGCCATTCGTGCACAAGTCCGCCGCACGGTTTTGCATGAGGTAGCACACCATTTTGGAATTGATGATGACCGGCTTCGTGAGATTGGTGCCTATTAACGTGGCAAAAAGAATAGGATATGTAGGAACCCGGGGCCTTGTTTCGCTTCTGGTTATGTTGTTGTTGGTCAGTTGTAACGTTCCTGTGCCTTCACCCGAACAATTGCCCTTTGACGTGCCTGGTTTACCCTCAAATTTGGATGAACTTCAAGATTTGATGGGTGATCTAGGGATTCCCGATTTGAGTTCTTTTGGCGATGTTCCTGGGCTGGACGCATTGGGCAGTTTGCAGACACCGCCTGGTGGGATTGCCTTTCAGGGGCCAATCGAGATGGGGCTGACGCCAGGGGAGACCATTCCTGGCACTTACATGACTCTCGTCTCTACGACAGAGAGTGCTGATGGTGCGGAATTTGAGATCGGTGGGTTGCATTCTACGCGGCGGTTGGGAGATTCGCTCGATTATGATGGTGAATGGCTTGGCATGCAGGACATAAGCTATCACTTGCGACTGCGAATTTACCGGATTGGTGACGGAGAAGTGCGGGCGGCGGGTGTGCATCGCTTGATAATAGAAAACATCGAGCCACAGATAGAGCCGGTAGATGCCACAACACCTACCTTGCGCTTTCCCCATGCGGTAACCGCTGCCGCAGGTGAGCAGTTCCCAGGAATGACTTTGGGCTATGCAGGCCAAGACGAGCGGGGTGCAATCCTGAGCAGTCTTGCAGAAGGTGAATATCCTTACCGGAAGTTGGGGGATAGTGTAGAATGGGAGGGGCGGTTGCGTCCCGACGTGGCAGTTGAATATCAGTTGAGGATGTTGTACTATCAAGATGCCAGCGCCACGATTGGCGGAGTGGCTCTTGTTTCGCTAAGTCAACCAGCTAGGCGATAAGCCTAGAGTATCAGCCAAGACTTTAAGCCAAGACAGTAAGGCAGTCTATGACAACAAGCGACTATTCCCCTTTATTACGTAGTGGAAGTAGCCGCGGCAGCGCCACCCAGCATCATCTGCCTATCAACGCTCATTATTATGACATCACCGATATTGAGTCTTGGCCGATTGCGGGACTCATTGTGCTGTTAGATAATCAGGCGCAGCCCGTACGGGCTGAATTGCACTTGTATGACAACCTCGACCCGCAAGTGCAGGATATGGCAATTCGCCAGGCGCGTTTGGTATTGCAAGAGCGCTATCTTGGTGGCGACCCGGTACCTGTCCGGATCATGGAGACCGAGCAGATTCGCGAAGGAATGCAGGTTCGGCTCCCACCACGTGGCGCGCGTCCACTTAACGTGCAGGCTATTACCCGTCGTCCGTATACGATGGCGGGTACTGGCATCCTGGTGCTGGTCGTGTTGATCTGGTTGGTGATCGCGTTGCAGGGGCGAGGCAGCAGCCCAGAGCAGGTTGCAGCCGACCCTGCCAGCAGTGGCACGGGTGCTGCTCCCGTGGAAGAGGGGGCAGCTGATGAGTTGGGTACGACCGCAGCGGGGGAGCCAGAAGCAGAGGACACAACTGCTGATCTGCCTGCAAGCCCCGCCGACTTACCGCCAAGTCAAAATGCCCGCGGCGATCTAGGTATTGGGGTACGAGTGCAAATTGTGCCTGGGTTGCAGTTGGCGCTACGCAGTGAGCCGGGGGCTGACCGTGGTAGCGTGGTCGGTTCGATGACTGATGGTGTAGAGGCAACTATTATTGGTGGGCCTGAATACACAC
>CAMPHP010000141.1 GCA_946885925.1 uncultured Litorilinea sp. | reverse complement strand
CACTGGGATCAGATCCTCTTGGATGGCCCGCGCCGCGCCCAACAGATGGAAAAGATCAAGCAGACCATCCGCAATATGGGCAAAGCAGGTATTCCCACAATGGGCTATTACTTTAGCTTGGCTGGGGTGTGGGGCAGAGTCTGGGGTCCCTATGCCCGTGGTGGGGCCGAGGCCGTTGGCTTTATTGCCGACGAGGCCCCTGAACAGACCCCAATTCCCAATGGCGAAATCTGGGGGATGCGCTTTGACGAAAATGCGCCCGAAGGCAACATCGGCACGGTCACGCGCGAACAGATGTGGGAGCGGCTGGAATATTTTCTCACAGAACTTGTGCCTGTGGCCGAGGAATCGGGCGTAAGGTTGGCTGCCCATCCCGATGATCCGCCGCTGCCCGAATTGCGCGGGACAGGTCGGCTTATCACCCATCCCGACTATTACCAGCGCTTGCTCGATATCGTTCCCAGCCCAAACAATGGGTTGGAGTTCTGCCAGGGGACGATTACCGAAATGCCTGGTGCTGATGTCTATGAGGCAATTCGCACCTACGCCTCAACTGGGCGAATCTGCTATGTGCATTTCCGTAATGTTCAAGGCAAAGCGCCCAACTATCGCGAAGTCTTCCTTGATGAAGGCGACGCTGATATGATTGAAGCGCTGCGCATCTATCGAGATTGTGGCTATGAGGGGATGTTTATGCCCGACCACACGCCAAAAACAGCGTGTGCTGCGCCCTGGCATGCGGGCATGGCCTATGCACTGGGTTATATCCGCGCGGCCATGAATATGTTGGCAAAGGAACAGCGTTAGCCCTAGAGAGGGTATCTAATGGAACAAGTCATTCTAGGCCGCACGGGACTTCGTGTGGGTGTGATGGGTTTGGGTGCAGGCGGTCACAGCCGCCTGGGCCAAGCCCGCGGCAAAAGCGAAAGTGACTCGATTGCCGTAGTGCGCCGCGCTTTGGAGCTAGGGGCGAATCTCATCGACACGGCAGAAGCCTATGGCACCGAACCCATTGTAGGCCAGGCGCTACAGGGTGTGCCGCGCGATAGTTATGTGCTTTCGACAAAGAAATCGCCACGCACCAAAGAGCGGCTGATTAGCGGTGATGAATTGATTGCAGGGGTGGATGCCAGTCTCCAGCGCCTGGGTGTGGAGTATCTGGATATCTTCCATATGCATGGCGTCAAGGTCCATGAGTATGAACATGTCCGCTCCGAACATATCCCTGCCCTCTTGAAGTTGCGCGACCAGGGCAAAATTCGCTGGATTGGCATTACAGAGAGTTTCTCGGAGGACCCCACCCATCAAGGTCTTCTGGCTGCTATGCAAGACGATGTGTGGGATGTCATGATGATCGGCTTCAATCTGCTCAACCAGTCGGCACGCGAACTGCTCTTGCCCCATACGCAAGCCAAGCAGATCGGCACCTTGTGCATGTTTGCCGTGCGCCGTGCGCTCACGCAGCCGGACGCGGTCAAGGAAGTGGTGGATCAGTTGGTTGCTGAAGGCAAAATTGATTTGAATGGCTACAACGCCGATGCGCCGCTAGATTTCCTCACGGCTCCTGGTATCGCTTCATCCTTGGCCGAGGCTGCCTATCGCTACTGCCGCCATGAGCCAGGGATTGACGTTGTGCTCTCTGGCACAGGTAGCATAGAGCATCTTGAAGAGAATGCGCGTTCGTTGCAAATGCCGCCTCTGCCGCCAGCCGCTGTAGCCCGCGTCAATCAGCTATTTGCTGGGGTTGATTCCGTTTCTGGTAACTAAACTCTGGAGAAATTTCCCATGAGCAAACCAAAAGTCCTCGTCACCGGCGCATCCGGTTATATCGCATCACTGATTCTGCCTGCCTTACGCGAGCGATATGAACTCACGCTTGTTGATGTACGCAGCACCGACCGTAACGGGCAAGAGCTTCCCGGCATCCATCTCTTCAACCTAATCGACAAGAACCGTGATGCCTATCGTCACCTCTTCAAAGATGTGGATGCAGTTGTTCATCTAGGCTTTACGCGCCCGCAAGACAGCAGCGATCCAGACCAACGCTTTGCTGCCGAGTTTGACAATGTGCAGATGGCCTATAATGTCTACCGGGTCTCCTGGGAAGAGGGGGTGCGCCGCCTTGTCGTTGCCAGTTCTAACCACGCCGCCGACTACTATGAGCCTTTAATCCTAGCGCATAAGATGGATGTGGTCGACCCCAATGATGATCGCCCGCTCTCCGACAACTACTATGGTTGGGCCAAAGAAGCATACGAGCATCTTGGCTTTGTCTTTGCCGTGGGCAAGGTTCAAGGGGGAGCTGGTCAAGACGTACAGGCCGATGTGCGCGCCAAGGTCCAGGGTGGTAACATGATCGGCAACCGTTCCGGCGTCAGCCCGCTAGAGAATGTCCAGATCCGTATTGGCGGCCCGCGCGAGACTGATGTGGACAACTGCCCGCCTGGCGATCTCACTTGTGTGCGTCGTGCGCTGGGAGCCTATATCAGCGCACGCGACCTTTCGCAGCTGGTCATCAAGAGCATCGAAACCGAAGATATTCGCGACGAGAATGGTGTGCCTTTCCAGATCTTCTATGGGATCAGTGGCAATTCGCATGCCTTTTGGAGCATCGTCAACGCGCGCAAGATCATCGGTTATGAACCCGAAGACAACAGCGAAATTCGCTTCCACGAAAAGGTTGCAGCCCATATTCGCGCGGCACAAGCCCAAACTGCACGCTAGAAATACGAGTCAAGACCGTGTCTTCTCCAACTGTACCCTCTTCAACAGAAAAACCAGGAAGCAGTGCTGCGACCCACCCGCTGAACACAATCGGTCTCTATGGCCCGTGGGCAGCGAGCCTGGTGCCCGACGAACCCGCCAAACTTTCCTTTCGCCGCGCTAGTTTCAACGATGTAGATAGCTGGCGCGAGCAAGCGCGCAGCCGCTTGTTGGAACGACTGGCGCAGCCCGATACGGGGGGTGTACCCCAAGTTACGGTTCATCGTTCGTTTGAGTATGACGGTCTGCACATTGAGGAGCTTTCGTGGCAGTTGCCCTATGGAGAGCCGACCAAGGCTTATTTCCTCAAGCCAGCCGGAGCCGTGGGGCCACTACCGGGTGTTCTTGGACTCCATTGCCATAGTGGCAACAAATTCTTTGGTGCGCACAAGATTGTTCAGTTGAGCGATGAGCGACACCCTGCTATGGTTGCACTGCAAGCCCGCAACTATAGCGGGCGCGCCTGGGCCAATGAGCTTGCCAAACGGGGCTATGCCGTTCTCGTCCCCGATGCATTCGCCTTTGGGTCGCGGCGTGTTTTGGTGGAAGGAGTGATCGAACCGGTCCGTGGCGGTCTCAACGACCCTGAGTTGGATGATGTAGCGGGTATTGAGGCTTATAACCAATGGGCAGGAAATCACGAACACGTTCTTGCCAAGTCGCTTTTTTCTGCCGGGACAACATGGCCTGGTGTCTTTAGTGCCGAAGACCAACGCTCCCTAGATGTGCTATGCGCACGTCCCGATGTAGATGCAAGCCGTGTCGGCTGTGGTGGGTTGTCGGGCGGCGGCTTGCGTACTGTTATGCTCGCTGGTCTTGACCCGCGCATCCAGTGTGCTGTCTGTGTCGGCATGATGTCGACCTGGCGCGATTATCTGCTGAACAAGGTTCACACCCATACGTGGATGTGTTATGTTCCCCTGCTGCCCCAGGAACTAGATTATCCCGAAATCCTGGCACTACGCGCTCCCCTACCTACGCTGGTCTTGAATAACACCGAAGACCCGCTCTTTACCCTGCCAGAAATGCGGCGTGCTGATGCCATCATGGGTGAAGTCTTTGCTAAAGCCGGGGCTGCCGGCCACTACACATGCAGCTACTACTCAGGCCCACACAAATTTGACACACCTATGCAAGCCGAAGCATTTGACTGGTTTGATCGCTGGTTGCAACCGTAGATAGAACTGGTTAGGTAAAACGGGCTTGATACAACCAACTCCCCAACTCCATTCACATAGATAAGTCACATAGATAAGATAAACCACTGGAGGAAACCATGTCCCAACCCTGGAAGGGCATCTTTGTTATCGTGGTTACGCCCTTCACCGACTCTTATGAGTTAGATGAAGAAAGCTTGCGCAAGGAAATTCGTTTTTGTATTGAAGCGGGTGCACATGGTCTAGTCGGCCCCGCCAATGCCAGCGAGTTTCCCACCATGTCCGATGATGAGCGCAAACGCTGGATCGAGATCGTGGTGCAAGAAACAGCGGGTCAAATTCCGGTAGTCGCTGCTACCACCCACGGGCATTTTGTACCCGCGGTTGCGCTCAGCAAGTTTGCCCAAGACACGGGGGCTGATGGTGTGATGGCAATGCCACCCCACATTCTGCATCCTGACGCCAACGGATGTTATGAATACTTTAAGGCTCTCAACAACGCGCTGGATATTCCGATCTGCATCCAGAATTACGCTGGCCCGGCAGGTACGCCTATGAGCAACCAACTCGTGGCGCGCATGTGCCGCGAGTTGGAGCATGTGGACTATATCAAAGAAGAAACCTTGCCTGAACCACGCCAAATTAGCCTCACACTTCAGGCTGCGGATGCATCCTGCAAAGGTGTCTTTGGTGGGCAAGGGGGCATTTATCTCATTGATGAGTGGCGGCGTGGCGCTTGTGGCAACATGCCTGCTTGCCAAGCGACTGATGTCCAGGTTGCCATGTGGAATTTGTTGGAAAAAGGCGATGAAGCAGGTGCGCGCAAGATCTTTAACCAACTGCTGCCGCTGATTAATTTCGAGCGTATGCATGGCGTGGCAGCCTATAAAGAGGTGCTCTATCGCCGCGGCATTTTCAAGACTCGTGTTGCGCGTGCGCCTGGCAAAGCGCTGGACAAAATGGATCTCACCGAGCTAGACGCGATCATGGCGGGCGTTGAATCCCTTTTTACTGTGACCGCCTGACCGTTGCTGCTGAACGTTCTTCATCAATCCTTGGGCAATTTGCCTTAACCAATTTTCTTTGACCCTCTAGCGGAGAAATTGCATGACCTCTGTCAATGTACAAGCAGCCGCCCGCAATCCCATTCCCGACTGGGCACTGCGCCAGCGCCATCTTATTTCGGTAATGAATGAGGCAGCGCCTGTCTACCAAGAACGGTATACGCGCCAAGATGGCACTTTTGTCTGGCGCGAGGAATGGCCGGGCATGGATGGCTCGGACGATGGCTATGAGAGCTATCACAACTGGCCTCTCTTTTACATATTAGGAGGCGATGCCGATTTGCATCGCCGCAGCCGTTATCTCTGGGAAGCTGTCACCCGCCAGTTCTCGGCCTATGGACAGATCTACCGCGAGTTCGATGCGTATTACGATTGGATGCATCACGGGGAATCTTCGATCTACTTCTACTATTTTGGTTTGGCCGATCCAAATTGGGAGCCTGACCGTGCCCGCGCCCTGCGCTTTGCGGGCTTCTATACGGGTGATGACCCGGCGGCTCCTAATTGGGACGCCGAAAAGCGTATGATCCGCTCGCCAATCAATGGCAGCAAAGGCCCGCGTTTCGAGAATTCTTGGGATGACTGGTCTACCCATCGTTGGGTACTGGCTGAATACCCTGTGCCATTTGATGACCTGCCCGTAAAGACAGAGACTCTGAACTTTCAGGGTGAGATGGTGCCAAAGGCAGATTGGAATGATGATGCTACTTATGCCGTCATCCTTGATGCACTCAACAAACGCCAGATGCGTGCAGATGTGCCGCTCAATCTCACCAGCACCAGCCTGATCACCAACGCCTTCCTTTACACAGGGGATGACCGTTATCGAAATTGGGTCACCAACTACCTCGAGGCATGGGCCGACCGTATCAAAGCCAATGATGGCATCTGCCCTGACAATGTTGGCCCCAACGGTATTATCGGTGAAACGATGGATGGCAAGTGGTGGGGAGGTTATTATGGCTGGCGCTGGCCTCATGGCTTTATGACTATCATCGAACCGCTTACCATTGCTGCCATGAACGCTGTTCTGCTTACAGGCGACATGAGCTATCTGGACATTCCTCGCGGTCAGCTTGACCGCTTGTTAGAGTTGGGACGCGAGGAGAATGGCGAATGGCGTGTGCCCTATCGCCACACCGATGCGGGCTGGACTGCCTATCGCCCGATGCAGCCACACCACGCTTCGCAAATCTGGTATATGTCTCAAGACGCCCGCGACCGCCAGCGGTTGGACAATATCCCTGAAACCCGCACCACCTGGCTTAAGGTCGCGCCCGGACGGGGGAAGGGGGATGACAGGCACTTTGGCCCCTGGTATTGCTATTTGGATGGACGCAATCCTGACTACCCGCGCCTCATCCTTGAATCGCAATATGCCGAAGTGCTGCGCCGCATGGACGAGATTCGCAATGACAACACGGACCCCGAAACATGGGATGTACACCACTGGCAGAATGTCAACCCTGTCCACACCGAGGCGCTCTTGCAACTCACTTGTGGCGGTCCCCAGATTGTCTATCACGGTGGATTGCTCCATGTACGCGTGCGCTATTTCGACGCTCACACACGCCGCCCTGGTCTGCCCGAAGATGTGTCAGCCCTGGTTTCCCACTTGGACGCTGACAGCACAACCGTCGAGTTGGTCAACACCAGCCCGCTGCACGCCCGTTCCGTAATTCTGCAAGCAGGAGCCTTTGGTGAACATAACTTCACGGCTGTGAATACAGTGGAGAATGGCGAAGGATCAAGTACCCCAGTGCAAGAGGTGAATGGCAAGCACTTCCAAGTGACCTTACCTGCTGGTCGAAGCGTCACGCTTAAGCTAGGCATGCAGCGTTATTGCAATACGCCCAGCTATCAACAACCCGTATAAACTCGCATAAAGTAGCAAGCAGTGTAGAATAGTTTGTAACGGTTTTTGTTCAATTTGCTTAGAAGGTGACTCAGCGTCCGCCATGCCTACTCTCATCTATACTGTTAATCAATTTCGTGGTGCCCAGGTCGACCGCGAACAGCTTTCAAATGACCCAGAGGAATTTCGTATCCAGATTGAAGAAGCACTCCAGGAATGGCAGGCGAATGAACTGCTTCTGATCTGGCTGGAAATCCCTATCGAAAAGGCGCGCCTGATCCCGATTGCAACGGAGGCTGGGTTCACCTTCCATCATGCTGCTGAGGATAGTCTCACCCTCACCTATCGAGTGCAAAGCGATGCCTTCATCCCCACCTATGCCACTAAC
>CAMPHP010000140.1 GCA_946885925.1 uncultured Litorilinea sp. | reverse complement strand
TCCCCGTCCGTGTTGACAATGATATCTGCCCATAAGTGAAGCGCGGCATCAATTCCGTTCTGATAAGAGACAGCCAGGCCGCGGTTTGTGCCATGGCGAACAATGTGATGGACACCGAGGCGTTGTGCCACTGCGGCTGTGTCATCGCTGCTACCATCATCAATGACCAAAACTTTGATACGCTCCACGCCAGGTAACGATAGAGGTAGATCCGCCAGCACATGTGGCAGCGTCTCAGCCTCGTTATAACAAGGAATTTGTATAACCAGCAGAGATATAGGGGCGATAGTTTGCACCGGCTTTGCCTGTGACGGCTCGACGACTTGATAGTTAAGCACGTTTACTCCACCAACCTCGAATGTAAATTTGTAGTCCAATCAAAAGTACAACAATTTCGGCACAAATTAAAGCAACTCGTGAGATCACAGCCACCATTGCCGCTATCCCAGGCTCTAGCTGCGCGAAATTGACAAGAAGTGCGCTAAGACTCCACTCGCGAACACCCAGACCTGCCGGAACAAAAAGGATAACAAAGCCAAGTGCCCAGGAGAGACTCACAGCCGCCATTGCTTCCAGCAAGCCCACCGGAGCGTTGACGCATAGTGTAGTGCTAGTATAGAGAATTGCGCCACCCTGTAGCACCCAGAACAGGAGATAGAGTATGACGGTCCATACGCCAAGACGCCAATGTTGAGAATCAAAGCGCGGGAGAGCAAACCCTGGGAGAGTAAACCGTGGGAGCTCAGCCAGAGAGAGTTGCAACCGTTTGCCACTGAAGCGGCTCGCTAACCAGGGCACAGCCACCCAAGTCATGCCAATCGTGACAAGCCCAAGCAGGGCCACAGGCACTTTCCACATCCCATCTACCCAATAAAATGCGCCCAGGGCCACGGCTGTCACCAAGAGCAAGCCTGCTTCTAACAGTGAGGCAGTGGTCGAAACGGAATAGGAAATCCCGTGGGTCTGAGCTAGCCATTCATTGCGGCTGAGATAGCCCCATACCGTGCCAGGAATATAGCGGGGCAGAAACGAAATTGCATAGCCTTTGAGCAGTGCGCTAGGCGAGAGTGGCGCTTGCAGAGAGCGCATGATGAGTGCCCAGGCAATGATTTGCACAAAATAGGCAGCTACGTACAATCCTAATACACCAGCAAAATAGCTGGGGCGCACTGCACACGTTTCGACCTGCTGGATAGCAATATAGCCTTGCCATGTCTGTTGGGCCAAGAGGGCAAGGCCCAAGACAATGCCAACAATGTGGAGAATTCTACGCCAAGCGCCACGTCCTGCCATGCCACTCAATTCGTCACGTTGATGAATCGTGGTGAAGATAGATAGATTGGCGCAAAAGGCCGGAAAGCACTATACTCCCACTATGTCCTATGTGCAAGAGACCCATGTACCAGCGACCCGTGTGGAAACGGTTGAGCGCAGGGCAATCGTGCTGTCTACACGGACTGCTCTGGCGTACCTCTTGCTTTTGGCCTTTCTCCATGGCGCACTCTATGCGCTCTTCTTACCTCCATGGGGATTGATCGACGAAGCCCAACACCTTCATTACATCCAATACATCGCCGAAGAGCAATCCCTCCCTGTGGCGGGAGAGCTTTACCTTTCGGATGAAATTGTCTCCAGCCTCTTTGCCACGCGCCGTTGGGAGACCTTTCACTGGACAGCGCCTACGACTGATGACCCGCAGGAGATGGGGTTGGAGGGATATAGCTATGAGGCTTATCACCCCCCTCTCTTCTATTTGCTCATGACCCCCTTCTATCTAGCACTGCCCGATGACATGTTGGTGAAGGTCTACGGCTTGCGTATCGTCGTCATCATGCTGTCGCTAATCACGGTCTGGGCTACCTACCGAACGGCGCAAATCCTGCTGCCGCAATTGCCGCGCCTCCCCTTTCTGGCAAGCCTCCTGCTCATCGCCATCCCGGAACGGGCCATTGCCACCAGCCGTATCAACAACGATGTATTGCTCGAAGTCCTGGCGGCACTCTTTTTTGTGGCGCTAACCCGTGCGATTATCTCAGGTTTAACGGCGCGGCGCAGCCTCTTGTTGGGCTTGCTTTTGGGGCTGGCAGTGTGGGTGAAGATTCCGGCTGGATTGTTGGGTGCACCCTTGCTGCAGCTCTTATGGATGCGCCGCCGCGAGCAAGACATCGCACGACAGATCGGATGGATGGCATTACCAGCAGCACCCTTGGGCATTGTGCTCGCCATACGCAATCTGTACCTCTATGGCGATCTCACCGGCTTCGCTGCATTTGAACAGCTACATCGCCTCGCCCAGGTGGATACCTCATTGGCAGGATTGATGCGTACGCTGATCAGCCTCCCCAATCATTTTTGGCTGGTCTGGTGGAAGGGGAGCGATGTAGGGCAAAATGCGTTGTTGACGCTCTTCTATTTGTTCATGGCGGTTGTGGTCATCGTCGCCTGGCGAGGGCTTGCCATTGCTCTCTGGCAGAAGCGGCATGAACGCAAGCAGAGTGAAGGCAGGTACGATGCGCCAGTGGCAGCCGTGTGGATCTATGGTGTGACAATCCTCCTCTATGCCATAGCGGTGATGAACAGCTATTATCAAGGCATGGTTCCCATCATCCAGGGTCGTTTTATGTTGCCCGCCATTGTTCCTTTTATACTCCTCCTCGTTTGGGGGTTGTGGCACTATGAACGTGGAGAGCAGATGATCTTGGCAGTCGTGGTGGTGCTGTGGGTGATGGGACTCTTCTCACTCTTTGGCAATCTGGTACCATACTATTACTACTGGAGCGAAGTTGTGCAGGGTGTTCTGCCTCCGCAAACATGGCGAAGTGAAGAATTATCATTCATCTACCAGCGCGCATTGCTCGATAAGCCCTCTTTTGTGCCGCCGCTGCTACTGGCATTGCCCGTCTGCTACATAGCCATGTTACTCTTTACCTTTACAGTCACGCTTCGAGCAAGCCACGCTCCGAGCCATCAGCCATTCAAGCGCTGACTTCCACATCATGGTCGCTTATCCACAGATCTCATACCCGCAGAGATCAACCGTAACTAGACTTTTGAACGCGTACCAATGTTCGACTTTGTGCGTTTAGCAGCGGGTGTAGCCGCGATCCTTCTTCTCCCTGGCTATGCCCTGCTGGCCCTGGCACGCCGCCAACTAGACCTGGATCGAGTGGAAGCGTTTTGTATGGCTGTGGGATTGTCGTTAGCGGCTGTTCCACTTCTGCTCTATGCAACGACGTTAATCGGAATCCCTCAAGGTCCAAGCGCGGTGATTGGACTATTGGCGCTCTGTGCGGTTGTCATTGCTTGGGAGTGGTGGTCTGGGCGACAAGTCCAATTAGAGCAGGGTCAATACCAACGCGGCTCCTCACAAAGTCAAGCAACTGCTCAGAGGGAATACTCGGCGCGCTGCACAGACCAGCGTTGGACCTATGCCGCTCTTGGCATTGTTTTACTCTTTACTCTGATCGGTCGCCTGTGGAGTATTCGTGGCATTGAGTATCCTCTTTGGACAGACGCCTATGGTCACGCAGTCGTCACCCAAATGGTGGTTGACCAAGGCACAATTCCCACGACCTATGAGCCGTATGCACCGATTGCCGACTTTACCTATCACTTTGGCTTTCACGCATTAGCCGCGTGGGTTCACTGGCTTACCGGCTTGCCAGTGCTTCACGGTTTGGTGATTTTGGGGCAGATCTTGAATATGCTAGTCGTCCCGACTACCTACCTTTTTACACAGCGATTCTTTAACAGTCGAGTAGCCGGATTGGCCGCGGCAGTCGTGGTGGGGCTGCTCTCGCACATGCCCGCTCAGTTTGTCAATTGGGGACGTTTTACCCAGTTGGATGGTCAAATGCTGCTGCCGGTTGCGGCAGTACTCTATTTGGCAGTGCTACAGGCCCCGACACCCCGCTATCGTCTGCTGCTGCTGACCGTTGTAGTCTTTGCCGGACTCTTTTTTGTCCACTATCGTATCTTCATCTTTGGGTTGCTCCTTGCGGGCATCCTCTGGGCATGGGTCATGCTGCAAACGCAGAAAGAACAAAGACGCGGGCGTTTGCTCCTGGAAACAGCATTGCTGGCGGGAATAGGGCTGCTGTTGTTAGCGCCCTGGCTGTGGCGATTGGCAATGGGCTTTGGCGGCAACTACGCAAGCGTAGCTGTCTCTGGCTATGAAGAGGAACAGCACGGTCGCTACTATGGCTTTGACCCCAAAGAGCTATTGGATTTTGGCATGGTTGGCTATCTGTGGGCAATGGCGGGACTCGGCGCAATCTGGGGCATCTGGCGGCGTAATCAGATGGTGCTGGTGCTATTGCTCTGGATGATCAGCCTCTTTGTGGGTGCCAATTTGCATCTGCTTAACTTTACACCCCTCTACTCTAATACGATCGTCATTATTGCACTCTATCTACCGCTGGCAGCACTGATCGGCTATCTATTTCACGAACTGGCAGCTTTCGCAACAAACCAATGTACCATCACCCGTGCTGCACGCGAGCGCCTTATGGGTGGACTCCTGATTGGACTTGTGCTATTAGGCATCGGTGCGATTGTGAGCAACACGCGGCTGGTGGCCCGCGACAATATCTTTGTACGGGATGCCGACGTGCAAGCCATGCGCTGGATCGAGCAAGAGACTCCGCCAGATGCGCTTTTTTATATTGCGACCAGCTTCTGGACACCCGAAGTTGCCCACGGCTTGGATGGCGGCTATTATCTACCCCTACTCGCCGCGCGTCAGACCATTATGCCGCCTCAACATTATGCAAGTGATGGCACGGGCGAGTATCGCAATCTGGTCAACCAGCGGCTATACGATTTAGCAGCCGCCGAGGACGCCCAAACCTTATGGGCAACACTCAACCACTATGGAATTACCTATATCTATATTGGGGCGCGCAAAACCGAGTTGGATCCAGTGTTTTTCGTGGCGCATCCAGAGTTGTTCACACAGATCTACAATCAAAATGGTGTGTGGATCTTCCAGGTTCAGCCATCTGAGCCGTAAATAGGTCAAAACAAAACGTGTGTCACCCATTCGTAAAGAGATCCGATGACTACAATTCAATGACCACAAATAGTCAGCCAGCACGCTGGCATGTCGGTTGGCAAGAATACGCCAAACTTTGGCGATTAACCCGTAAACGCATTCGCTCCGAGCTTGACTATCGTGAGTTTCAAGCGTTTCAAGCGCAACTCATCTTTGATTATTTGTTTGCCTTTGGCGTAAAACTCCAGGGGCAGCGCGTACTAGACCTGGGCTCTGGCATTGGCGGCTACAGTGAGCAGATGGCACGCCAGGGTGCGGAGGTTGTAAGTGTGGACTTGATGGCAGGTGCGGTCTCGCTTGAGGAAGGCTGTATGCCCGTGGTTGGCAACGCGCTGCACATTCCGCTGGCTACCGGCTCAATCGACTTTGTCTTTTGTGCCAGTCTGATTGAGCATGTACCCAATCCACTAAGAGTGCTGCAAGAGGTGGCGCGTATCCTCAAACCAGGTGGATTCTGTTATCTGAGCTTTCCGCCATTTTATAGTCCAGTTGGGGGGCACGAGTATGCACCCTTTCATTACTTTGGCGAACAATGGGCGATGCGCCTAGCAGGCAACCGCAGCCAAAAGAGCCATCCGGAATGGGCAAAGAAGCTCTATCCGGTCAACGAGCAGCCAACCTCGTTTGCAGGCATCTATGCGGATTGGGGTCTTTTTGTCATGACCATTGCCAAGGCGCGACGCTTGATTGCCCAAAGTGGGATGACGATGCTAGATCAATCCACCCGCTATTTTCCCCATAGCCTTGCCCGCTGGCCCGTTCTTGGCGAACTGTTGACCTGGCATGTACAGTTTCTGCTCCAGCAGCCAGTATCCAATGCGCTGCATGGTTCCCAACGCTAGGATGATGCACGCATGAAGGTATGCATGGTCGCCACCACCTTCCCACGTTGGGCCGGTGATGGACAAGGGGCCTTTATCTGGGAGTTGGCACGCGCGGTACAGCGGCAAGGGGTTGAGGTTGGCGTTGTTGCGCTGCATACGCCTAAGGCAAAAACGCAGGAAGTCATCGAAGGTATTGAGGTGCTGCGTCCTCGCTACTGGTGGCCCGAAACAGCGGAAAGCCTGCGTAAGGATGGGGGCGGTTTGCCGATTACGCTACGCAAATACCCGCTGGCGCGGCTACAATTCCCTGTTTTTATGGCCCGCCACAGCCAGCGCATTGCCCAATATGCCCGCCATTGCGACCTTGTCCATGCTCACTGGACCGTATCTGGCAGCGCGGCCCTTGTAGGCCGCGCCATCCACCGCAAACCCGTATTGGTGACGGTGCAGGGCAGTGATGTCTTTCAGATGGCAAAGGGCCGCGTAGGCGCATGGTTTACGCGCCGCGTCCTCAATGGCAGCGACCAAGTGACCGCGTTGAGCCATGCATTAAAGAATGCCGCCATTCGCGCCGGAGCTAAGTCAGAAAAGATTGAGATCGTGCCCAATGGGGTTGATATTTATCGCTTTACACCACCACAAGAAGAGACGCGCGGGCAGGCAGCAGAGCGCGTTCCGATCGTTCTGTTCACCGGCTTTTTGATCAAGCGTAAGGGTGTGCGCTATCTGCTAGATGCGTTAGCGTTGCTACCGTCGGATCTACCTCGCTATCGTGTGGTGATTGTGGGCGAGGGGCCAGAGGAAGACGCATTACGCGAACAGACAGCCGCGCTGGGCTTGAATGACCGCGTGGAGTTTGTGGGCTTCCAGCCGCAAGCAACCGTGAGTACATGGATGCGCCAAGCACGGCTCTTTGTGCTGCCGTCGCTAGAAGAAGGGCAAGGGGTGGTGCTGCTTGAGGCGCTCGCCTCAGGAACACCCGTCGTTGCCAGCGATGTAGATGGCATCCGCGATGTCGTCACGCCCGAAGTGGGCTACCGCGTGCCACCTGCCGATCCTCCAGCCTTGGCTGCTGCGATCCACTCGATGCTCGTGGATGATGCAAAGTGGCGGCGCATGAGCCAGCAAGCACGCCAGCGTGCGGTAGAGTTGTATGATTGGGACAAGATCGCCACGCGCTTTGTGGCACTCTATCAGCGCATCATTGATGTGCATTGATTCCCAGGTTTCCTTGCCATCAGGTTTCCTTGCCATCAGGATGCGGAAGAGATTAGGTGATGTTAACCGGGTTATTAGACTGGCTGCGCAGCCGCCGCCAGAAGATCGAACGAGAAGTTGTCACCATTGAACAGCGGCGCTACTTATCCC
>CAMPHP010000139.1 GCA_946885925.1 uncultured Litorilinea sp. | reverse complement strand
GACAAATCGCGCGGATAAAACTTGGGATGAAAAAAGGGCAGCCCTCAGTGGAACTGCCCTCTTGCGGCTACGTGAGACTACATCGTCACATCCGCCTGCACTCGTTGGCGGCTTGGCATCGACACGGCAGAGAGTAGCCCAAGAACAGTCGCTATGCCGATGGTGAGCAGTGACCCGCTTAAGTCCGGCTTAACGGTCATGAGAAAAACGATCCCCAAGCTGACAGCCACTCGCGTCTGGATGGCGATACGCAGGCGTGGCTGGTGCAACAACTGGTGGAGGGTGGCAGAGACCGGCCCATGCTCCACAGCTACAGCCTTCTCAATCGCTGCCATCGGCGTGCGCGTGAGCAGCGTTGCCACTACTCCCAGCACGACAATGGTTACCAACGATACGATGATCCATGCCACGCCACCCCAAACGGTTGCCGTCATGTAAGCACCAGAAGCGAAGAGGAGCAGCATAGAGATCATCCCTACCCGGCTTGTACCGACGGAGACCTGCATCCACGAACGAACTTGCTCTAGGCTCGTGGCACGCCGCAACTGGTGCAGGCTCATCCATTCCATCCCGAGCATCGCGAAAAATCCTAACGCGCCGGCAATATGCAAAAACAAGACAATCAAATAGTAGTTCATCACACTCCCTCCGCTATCACGAATGGCTCAGCAAGCCATATACTGACATGCCGCGCCGCAGTAAAACTTGCCCAGGCTGTCACTGCAATCAAGCTGGCATCATCAAGGTACTGATACTGAAAGTCCTCGATTGTGCTCGCATCAACCTGGTAAGACGCGAGCGCAGTTAGTAGTGCTAGGCGTGCGGCAGGACGATGCTCATCGTCAAGCGCAGCGACACTCTCCTCAACCCAGCGGCGGCTAATGCCCATCTCTTCACCATGCCATGCCTGAATGCGCTTGCTGACCAGAGAGCGCACTTGCTCAGGCAAAACCTGCTTCCCCACCTCCTCAACCACCTGCGCCAATCCAGCGAAAGCGCCCGCAACTGCCGGATTGGCAGCCGCCCAGAAGAAGTCCTCAGGCAGCTTTGCTTGTGGGACAAACTTCAACGATTCCCCCTGGGGAAGATAGCGCACAACCTTCTGGCCCGCGGTTGCGGCATACAAGCGATGCGTCAAGCCTTTCAGGGCTGGCGGCACAGGCAGGAGCGTCTCCCCCAAGAACACATTGACCATACGGTTGATATAGTGAAATGCAATGGCTGTGCCGATCATCTCCGGGGCATCACTATAAGAGAATGGAGGTGACAGAACTTCGTTCATATTGGGTGTCCGGTTTGTTAGCACCCATTGGACCAATGCGTAAAGTTCCGGGTCACGGATGCTGTCGTAGTCACCTCGGAGAAGCGCGCCAGCCACCTCATGGTCAGATGTTGCGTGCAGCATCACCGTATGGGCCTCTACGCAGTAGGGGCATTCATTAAGCTGAGAAACCGCAGCCGCCACAGCCTCTTTACGCGCTCGTGCCGGGCCTGCTAGCAAGGTCTCGCGTAACATGCTCCAAACTCCTGCCATCACCTCTGGCACAGGTGAATGAAGCGCTACCAGAGGCGCTGGCATAAAGTCGGCTTGCATTTGCTCATAAACTTCCGCAGTTAGCCCCGTAGCAGAACCATACGGGACAGGCTGGACATACTGGATCGTCTTAGCCATCTGCTCGCGAATCGTTTCCGCAATCATTTGCTTCTCCTATTTCGATAACCGCAAAATTACTAGGCTGCGTCATGCGGGATTTACCTTGCAGCACCTAGGACCGCATCTCTAGTTTGGAGCCGTTTGGCGCACTTCCTCCGCAAAGACAGCACGACATCCGTGGCTGCAAAAGGCGTAGAGGGTGTCGTCGTGTTCCAGGGTGATGGCAGCGCTGGTCAGCGCTACTGTCATGCCGCAGATCGGATCGATGGCTGTGCCTGGCGCTGGCTCTCGGGTTGGAAGGCTGCCCTCTGGTGCTTCCCGGTAGGATTTGGTGATCATCTTGATGATGTCAGTCGATCCCATCAGCTGGCCTAACGCACCGCAACTGCCCTCAGGGACACCGATGACATGTACCCACGCATGCGGCTCCTGGTACAACCGTTGAGGATCCTCGTCAGCCTCGGCAAGCACCCGCGTAATCACTGAGATGAGGTGTTCGCTCATCTCCTTGCGCCAGGCAGCCGGAACGCTGGCACGTACGAGGTAGCGGGGCGGTTCAGTCGGAGCGAGTGCTCGCCCTCCGACAATCCACTGGTCAGGCTCATGGACGACCACCTGCGAGATAGCGCGGCTGGCTTCGATTACCGAAGCAGGAGCACTATCATCTACCGCAAATAGTTCGGCAATGATCCGCTCACTGATACGGCGACGTTTTTCCTCGCTGAGCGTGCCTTTGGGGACGAACAATTCAATGAACATCATAAGAGTGGTTCCTTTCACGTAAAGGATTGATTCCAGGCGATCAGGTTTAGCCTTGGTCAATTGCTTCAACAGGATATTGGAGTTCAGTGATGCTATCGCTCATATCGGCTCTCTGTGGCTGTTGCAGAAGGATTTCGCGTGGCACGTCTGCAAAACGGTAGCCATTGACTTCTGCCCATGTGCCAATCGCGCTATAGCCGATGTGCGCGTTCTCGTTTGAGCCTTTCACCACAAAGGTCGCCATCGTTGCCACGGCAGGTAGTTCGCAAAACGTGAGTTGCAAGCCATTATGCAGAGGCACTGGCGCGTGCGTGTCCGCCGTAATCATGCGCCCGATTTCCACGTCGCTGTCACGCTCGTATGGGCCGCCACTGTGCCAGATGATAAAGAACAACCCATAGACGCTTTTCACTGGCAGTGCGGCGATGATCTGTCCGTAGATACCCAGCCCGGCTTCAAAGGATTCAATCACCGTCCGCACGCTCAATACAGGTTGGGCAGGCAGTTGCTTGATAACAATATCCAGGGGCTTGCCTGCTTCCGCGTTGCGAAGAAATTGCAGACGGGATTCGATATTGCGGATACGTTGGGACTCCTCAAGTAACCGCTGCTCGCTTTCAGCCTTTCGCATCAAGTACATCCCCTGCATTTCCTCTGTCGATACCTTATCACTCAGCATCCTTTGTATTTGGTCGAGTGATAGGCCCAGATCCTTCAGAGCCAGGATGCGGTTTAACTGTGGTAACTGCTCGGCGCTGTAATAGCGATAGTCTGTGAAGCGGTCAGTCTGCATGGGGCTTCAACAAACCGATTTCATCGTAATAGCGCAGTAAACGCCTAGAAACCTGTGCAAGTCGTGCAAATTCACCCACTGTGAACATCTGCTCATTCCTTTCCCATTCATTTTTACTAGCCTTTCTTACAGGTTTTACTAGCCTTTCTCACAGGCAATCCTCATCAACAGCCTTATCCTAAAGCTTGCCGTTACGTGAATGTCAAGGGGTTCTCATCAATTACTCATTTTCTCTGCTTAATCGGATAATGTTTAACCAGAGAATCTCCCTGTTCCCGCAATCGATAGAAGGCTGGCGTTTGCATAGGCAAGTACCCAGCTTGTCGTCCACCCTGCTATCGGTGCTGCATTGAGTCATTACATTGAGCACGCAATAGGAGGCTGGTAAAGCCAGAATCGTGGATAAACAACAGCTTTTGAAAAAACTTGACAATGCGTGGGCAGCACTACAGGAGTCGTATGCCGGTCTGTCAGACGCGCAAATGACGCAGCCTGGCGTTACGGACGATTGGTCGGTGAAAGACATTCTTGCGCATGTAACAACGTGGGAGGAAGAGGCAATCAAGCATCTGCCGCATATCCTCGAAGGCGGCAGGCCACCGCGCTACTCTGTAACGTACGGCGGCATTGATGCCTTCAATGCTCAGATGACAGAACAAAAACGAGGGCTATTGCTTTCGGAGGTGCTAAAGCAACTAGGTGAAACCCACCACCGGCTCATTGACTACGTCCAAAACGCGCCCGAAGAGCAATTTATAAAAGAGACGCGTTTCCGCCGTCGCCTGCGCCTCGACACCTACAGCCATTACCCGATCCATACCAAAGCCATCCAGGAATGGCGAGAGCGCTCAGCCAGCTAGCGAAACAATTGGCTCTTGATAAATCAGAAGGAAATACAGAGGCAGAGTCCACCAGAACATCATTACGTGATAGTCACGCGCCCGATTTCGCCCTCGACTGTCACGGGGTACGTTTTGAGCGGCTCAGTAGCGGGCGCGCACACCACCGCGCCGTTGGTGACGTTGAAGCATGAACCATGCAGCAAGCAAGTAATAATGTTGCCATCCAGATTGCCGACACTCAACGGCCCCTGGGCATGGGTACAGGACTCGTCTGTTGCGTAAAACTTGCCGTCTACGTTGTAGACCAGAATGGTCAGGCCCTTTACGGTAAGGGTCAGCATCTGTCCCGCAGCAAGGTCAGTGGTACGGAATTCATTCTCCTGTAGTGGCTGTTCCTCGGCTTGCTTCTGAACGCCAGAAATTGGCCTACTATCCGGCACATCCAAATAGATGGTATCTCCCGCCACCGTCACCATATAGCTATCTAGCTCCGCGTCCGGGTCAGCCAGACAGATACCGGAGCGCAGATCGTATTGGTAGCCATGCCAGGGGCAGGTCAGCACATCGCCTTCCAGGAGACCTGTCGCAACCGGGCCACCCTGGTGCACACAACTGTTGCGGACAGCATACCATGCGCCCTGATGGTGGAACACCCCGATGGACAGAGCATCGACCTGAACGATCTTGCGCTGCCCGTCGGGAATCTCCCCAACCGTTGCGACTGCTACCCGGCGCAGAGGTTGCGTGTTTTCATCGCCATGTTCCAACTCCATGGCTTGATTCGCCAGTGAGCGGACCCAGGCGCTATCTACCGGTACGAGCGTGCCATACGATTCCGGTTGCCGCTCGTGCCCATACGCGCGGGCCAGCATCTCCAGAAGAACCATCATCAGTTTGTCCCACGCTTCGACAGCGCGGAACTCCAAGTCGTCGTCCTGCGCGCGCAGTTCGCTACTGACAGCCCGGCTGATGGCATGTTGAATCATTCCGACCTGACCGATCACGTATCGTTCGGGCACATAGATGTTCGGATCGGCCCCACGGGATGTATGGGCGCGTCCAACGTAGTCGACATAAGCTGCGTATTCATCGTCGTAGACGCCTTCTGCTGTTCGCAGCCAGAAATTGGAGAGGTGACGCATGCGCAAGATCAGGTAGTCGTCGTTGATCGTGCCATCTGGCTGCAAAAAGAGGCTGCGCGTGAGCGGATAACGGAGGAGATGGGTGTAGAAGTCGCTGACAATAGCGGGTAGATGTTTGGCAATGATCCATCGCGTTTGGCGGATGACAGCGGCATCGGCAGGGGTGAAGCCGACATACTCCGCCATATAGCGGAAAAACCTGTCGGCCTCCGCTACTTGCTGAGTCGTGCGCGCGGTAGGGTGCTGACTCTCTGGCGCGTTCATACGTCCCCCTTCAATAGAGATGTAAATGCAGTCCTGACACTCCGTTGGACGCGACGATGCACAGACGTGAGTGCATGGTCGCGTCTGTGCACTCAATCGTGAAACGAGAATGGGGCTATCTACCGTCTCGAAAACCGACGGAGATATGACTGCCATCACAGAACGGCTTGTTGCGGGACGCACCACACCGGCATAATGTCTGGCGATTGCGGACCTCATACACTTCGCCATCAGCCGATTCCACCTCAATGCCCCCGCGTACCCATAGCGGGCCACTCACATTTTTGGTCGGGTCCTGCACCAACCCAATCGATTGGGGCAGAACGGGTTCGACCGGCATGCCAGTTTCCTTGTCCCATGCCACCAGTCTGCCCGAGGGACAGTCGCCGACCTGGCGGACGAATTGCGCGCGAACCGCCGGATCATCGGTCCGCCGCACCTGTCGCCATACTGTGCCATAAAGATGACAGAAGCGGGCGGTGGCACACAGTTCTGGCACATCACTCAGGGCCATTTCCGGCCCATCAAAGACTTTGGCCTGTTGTACATAAGGGGCGCGGCTTGCAGTTTCTGTGCCGTCAAAATTGACTTTAGCATGTGTCCCGTCACAAAACGGCTTATTCCCGGAGTTCCCACAACGGCAGAGCAGATAGCGCGCCGGGGCTTCTAGGGATTCACCCTCGATCCATTGGTTCGGTTCGCCATCTGCGTCCGTAGCAATAATCTGCACACTGATCGGTACGTTGCCGGAGACGAGGTACGGACCATTCTGGGTAATCTTGATGCGTGGTTGTTCAGCCATGATAGTTCCCCTTGTAATGCATCATGTCTTGGGATGGGCGGTTTCTATCATACTGGATCGTAAACAACATGACAAACGCTTTTTCTTGCCCATTCCCGCAGCAGAGTATCGCCAAAATACCCTCTGAGGTGGCAACTTGAGTTGCCTTTGACAATGCGCTCGATCTAAAATGGCTCGACGCCGCCAATGATTTGGTGTGGCGCAGCCAGCACTAACCCGTGAGGAGAAACAGCCGTGACTGAACCGTACGCAGGCTCCTACCAGCAGTATGGTGTGGAGTGCCACGCCAATCTCATGATCCCCATGCGCGATGGCGTGCGCCTGGCCACAGACCTCTATTTCCCGGCTCAGGATGGTGCGCGTGCACCGGGCCAGTTCCCCGTAATCCTGGAGCGAACGCCCTATGACAAGGCATCGCCACGCAACGTGGCCAATGGAGCCTACTTTGCCCGGCGCGGCTATGTATGTGCCATCCAGGACGTGCGCGGTCGCTTTGCCAGCGAAGGCGAGTGGTACCCATTTGCCTTGGAAGCCCCGGATGGCTACGACACTGTAGAATGGCTGGCCGCCCAGCCTTGGTGCGATGGGCAGGTCGGCACCATGGGCGGCTCCTACTGTGGAAGCGACCAGTCGGCTCTGGCTACGCTCAACCCGCCCCACCTAAAGACGATGATCGTGGCGGTGGGTGCCGCCAACTACCACCACGCTTCGATGCGCCAGAACGGCGCTCTGGAACTGCGCTTCCTGATCTATGCCATGCGCATGGCTACGACCAGCAAAGAAGCGCTGGCCGACCCTGCCCTGCGCGCCGCAGTCACGGATCTCTACTCCCATGCTGGCGAATGGCTGACCCGCACACCCTACAAGGCTGGCACGTCGGCATTGCACCTGCTGCCCTCCTACGAACAATGGGTGCTGGACATCCTCACCCACGGCGACTACGACGACTATTGGCGGCAGCGTGGCTATGCCATCTCCGAGTAGTATGAAGAACACGCC
>CAMPHP010000138.1 GCA_946885925.1 uncultured Litorilinea sp. | reverse complement strand
ATCGTGGGACGGTGTGGGCGGGCAGCGCAACAGGACTATGGCGCTATCGTGAAGGCCAGTGGGCACAGATGGGCACGGGGGAGCGCAACCTTGAACTGGGTGTCTATGCGTTGACCGCAAGTTCCGCAGGGATGCTGGTCGTAGGCACACCCTACGGTGTTGGTTGGCAGCCGGGTGGTGATGGAAGCTGGGTCTGGTATGAGACACGTGACGAGCGAGACGAGCCGGTCTTGGTACAGACGCTGGCCTTTGATCAAACCGGGATGCTTTGGGCGGGCACGGATGGAGCCGGTCTCTTTGCCTTGCAACTTGAGCAAGGAGATTATACCAATCATGGCTATACTGGAGACACTAACCTAACGACGCGATTTGTGCGCCATGTGGCGGTAGATCGTGACAATTCGATCTGGTTGGCTACACCCGCGGGTATTTTCCGCTACCAGGCGTATCGCTGGCTCAGTGACAAACCCGCGTCGCCAGACGATACGCCCACGCATGTCAATGATTTGCTTGTGGCGCGCGATGGCGCGCTCTGGCTGGCAACGGGCGGCACAGGTGTGCGTCGTAAGACAAGCGTGCAAGGAGCGGAAACGGTCTTTACCGCTGCGGATGGCGCAGTAGACGCGGCCTATGCCTTGGCGCAAGATGCGCGCGGTGCCATCTGGGTGGGTGCTGAGGAAGGATTATTCCGCTATATGGATGGGGGCTGGGATGCACCTGTTGACTTGATGGCATTGCCCAGCCCAAGCGTGACGAGCCTGGTGGTGGATGAACGATCTTTATGGATTGGTACGACTGGTGGCCTTGCCCTCTATGAGGTGACTACTGGTGAATTGACGCAGGTAGCGAATCTCGACGGATTGAGCGTGGAAACATTGGCTCTGGATAATCTTGGGCGCATTTGGGCAGGATCGCACGACGCAGGTATCTGGGTTCATGAATTGGATGGTGTGTGGCGGCAGTTTCAGCATGATCCTGAAGATCCTGAGAGTCTGCCTAGCAACCGGATTTATAGCCACAGCCTCGCCCCAGATGCTCAGATTGCTGGCGGCATGTGGGCAATTGTAGGTGGCGAAGAGTTGCTGCATTGGGATGGGATTCGTTGGCAGCGGGGTGCAGAGCATTTACCTTTACCTAGCAATTTGCTTTGGACTGTCTTTACAGATCCAGAGGATGGTTCGCTGTGGATCGGGAGCGAGGTAGGTGTTACCCGCTATGATGGTGTGACGTGGCATACCTTTGATGCCAATGATGGATTGCAAAGTCCAGTGATCTTTGCCGTAGAGCGCACGAATGAGGGAGGCTACTGGTTTGGCGGGTCAGCGGGATTAACGTATTTTTTCCCCGACCAGACGCCACCTTGGGTACAATTGGGGCCAATCGGCGGTGACACAGCGATCGGTAGCAGTGGGCTGCCGGTCTTTGCGGTGGACGAAGTTGTGATGATTCATTATGATGCGGGTGATCTGCAAACAGCGCCAGATCAACTACGTGTCATGCACCGCGTTGCTGGACCCAAGGTGACAACGCCGTGGAGCAGTGTCAGCGACAATTATGTACGCCACACCTTTACCGCGCCTGGCATTTACACCTTGGAACTCTTTGCGCGGGACGAGTCGTTCAATTATTCGGATTTTGCATCGTTGCGTGTGGAAGTAGTGCAGCCACCCGTCACGGTAACATTGCCGGTATTGGGTCCTGTGGAAATTGGGGTATTTCGGACTCTTGTGGCGTTGGGTGCATTGATTGTTTTAGGTAGTGGATATATGACATTGGTCATTGTCAATAACCAGCGCCGTGGACAAGAGGCATTGTCGCGTGGCTTTAACCCCTATATAAGTGGCGAGCCAGTGCGGCGTGACGATATGTTCTTTGGCCGTCGCGCCCTGCTTCAGCGTATTATTGACACCCTCCATTCCAATAGCATCATGATCCACGGAGAACGGCGTATTGGCAAGACATCGTTGTTGCTGCAATTGGTGACGACACTGCGCGAGGTGAACGATCCTGACTACTGGTTTATCCCGGTCTATGTAGACCTTGAGGGGACACCTCAGGAGACATTCTTTCAACTTCTCATTGAGGAGATCGTGGCTAATATCGAGACATTGCAACATGCGACAACTGAAATCACGCCCAAACTGAAAGAGTTGCGGTATTATACGAAGATTGAGCATGGCTACAGTGATCGCGATTTCACCCGAGACCTAAACCGGATCACTGATACGCTGGAGGCATATGGCGAGCAGCGTGATCCCAATAAACAACTACGCTTGATCTTGCTCATTGATGAAATGGATGTAATGGGCAATTATGACAGGATTGTGCAACAGCAACTGCGCCGAATCTTTATGCGCGAGTTTGCGGCTACCCTGGGCGCAGTGGTTGCAGGGATTCAGATTAGCAAGGAATGGGATCGGGTCGAAAGCCCGTGGTTTAACCTCTTTAATGAAATTGCGCTTACCCCATTCACACGCGAGCAATCCATTGAACTGTTGATAGAGCCGGTACGTGGATACTATCAATTTGACCCGGCCGCGGTCGAGTTTATCCTTGAACATGCCAACGGTCGTCCCTATAAGTTGCAACAATATGGCCTGGAGGCGGTCAATCATATGTTGGCGCATAACCGGCGGCGCATTACTCTGATAGATGTGGAAGCAGCGCATCGTCGTCTGGAAGCTGCTGAACGTGCAGGCAAACCCAATCCACAGCACAAGAGAACTAAGCGCAATCGTACTATGCTTGATAAGTTGCAAGAGGTGGTCATGCCGCGCCCGCATGTGCCAGAGGAACCGGCGACTACGCCCGAAGTCAAGCCTGATGACCAAGCAAGACGAGCCGCAGAGAGCGACGAACAGAGCCATCAGAGCAACGGCAAGGCGAATTCGACGCAATCTTTGTCATAACGCTTCGTCATATGTAGAAATCCAGTAAACGCCTAAATGAGGATGTTTACCCAGCCGCGAAGGAACGCGGAGGTACATGCGCATACCTTATGTAGTAGGCCGGTGGGTACGAGGACATAACCACTATGGCCGCGAGCGATTAACTGAACATCTGCTGACTGCGCCAGATAGTGCTATCTGGCTTCTTGGCACGCGGCGAATGGGCAAGACCTCGATGCTCAAACAGTTGGAGTTGGTCGCATCGTCTCCTGAGTGCCATACCGAAAGTCACTTAGAAAATCATTATGTACCCTTGTTTTGGGATATGCAGGGGTGCGAGTCGGCGCGCGATCTGTCGGACGAGCTATTTGACGCGTTGGTGGATGTTGCGGATCGCTTTGCTGCGGTGGGAATTGACGTGCATACCTTCAACGGGCAAGACGCCTTGCTGATTTTGCGGGCATTGGCTCGCACATTGGTAGAGCAAGGCAAGCAGTTATTGCTTTTGGTGGATGAGGCAGAAGTGCTGATCAACATTGCCCGCCAAGACCCTGCTTGGGTGGGGCGGTTGCGTCGAGCGATGCAGGACAGCCGGGTACGGACGATCATGACTTCTACCAAGTTGTTGGCTGAACTCAACAAATTAACAAGCGAATGGACAACGAGCCCTTTTCTCTTTGGTTTTAGCCTTGTTAATCTAACGCGTTTGGAGGATGCCGCAGCGCGCGCCTTGGTGCGCCAGCTACAAGGTGAGCAAGCTGTGATCGCTGCTGATGGCGTGGTGGATGACATCTTGATCCACACCAATGGACAGCCCTATCTAATCCAATATCTCTGCCAACGCCTCTTTACGACTGATGAATTGGGCAATGGGATGTTGCGCGCCATTCGCGAGGAAGATCTTGCCACCGATCACATTCTGACTGGCTTTTTCCAGAATGACTTTCAGCATTTGACCAAAACAGAGCGGCGTTTGCTGTTGGCTGTGGCTGAATTGACCATTGCGAAGGAGAGTGAATTGCTGGTGGTGTTGAGCGATTTGGCTCCGCGCAAGATTCAGATGTATCTCTACGGAATGGAACGGCTGGGCTATCTGCGCCAGGTATTCGGACAATGGGCAGTTGGCAACGAGTTCTTACGCCGTTGGATCCTGGATAATTATGAGGAGTTGATCGCGCAGCAGAATGCGACAGCAGATGATAGTATCCACGAGAGTTTGTTGGAGATTGGCCGCGAGCATGAAGCAGTCTATCTACGCGAGGAGATCGCCCGCCTAGAGGCAGAATTAGCGCTGACTGAGGCGAAGATAGCGGATGTGAAGGGTGATGAACTTGTGCGCCTGCTCGAGCAGGCGGATCGCTTACGCAGGGAGATCGCACGCTTGCGTCGCGAACTCTCCAGCATTGCGCCATGACATGCGCTGCACACAATGGAGATGACGGAGTTTGGTTTGTCTCCCCATGTTGTTTGTGTCGTATGATTGCCATGCCGTATAATCTACCATGTAGCGGCTAGATAGATCTGCGTGCTGAGCGGAACCGCTCAGCTTTTTCTTTTAGTTTTCTGCTTTTCTACCTTTTTTGTTTTTTTTTAGCTTTTTTGTTTTCTTCTAATCTGGCGATGTAAAGCTTATGACTGAATTTATCCCGCTGGTTGATCTCCAAGCCCAATATGCTGCCATCCACACCGACGTTGATGAGGCAATACGCCGTGTGGTGGAAGGTGCTCAGTTTATTATGGGGCCGGATGTCGCCTTGTTTGAGGCAGAATTTGCTGCATGGTGTGGCGTTCCGCACTGTGCCGGGGTGAGCAGTGGCACGGCTGCCTTGGAGTTAATGTTGCGTGTCTTGGGGATTGGGCCAGGAGATGAGGTAGTCACAGTTGCCCATACGTTTATCGCCACGGCAGAGGCGATTAGCATGGTGGGGGCAAAGCCGGTTTTTGTCGATATTGATCCGTTGAGCTATACGCTTGATCCTGACGCATTTGTCGCGGCGATCACTGCGCGGACGCGGGCCGTAATCCCCGTGCATCTGTATGGGCAGCCCGCGGACATGACGCGCATTGGGGCGATTGCACAGCAACATGGCATCGCTGTCGTTGAGGACGCAGCTCAGGCGCATGGCGCGAGCTGGCAAGGAACGCGCACGGGAAACTTTGGTGATGGCGCTTGTTTTAGCTTTTACCCTGGCAAGAATTTGGGTGCTTATGGTGATGCTGGGGCAGTGACAAGCCGGCATGAAGATGTGGTGGCGCAAGTGCGGCGGCTGCGTAATCATGGGCGGCAATCCAAATATCTGCATGATCAAGTGGGGTATGGGCATCGCATTGATACACTGCAAGCCGCCATTCTGCGCGCCAAGTTACCCTATCTCAGCGCGTGGACCCGTACACGGCAGCGTTTGGCTGCACGCTACAGTGAGTTGCTGGCAGATGCAAGCGTAGTGCTGCCTTATGTTGCTCCTGGTGCTGATCCGGTCTGGCATCTTTATGTGATCCGTACATCTCAGCGTGACGAGATGGTGGCACGGTTGAATCGTAGGGGGATCGGCGCAGGTGTCCACTACCCAGTTCCCTTGCATCTGCAACCTGCCTATGCGGAGTTGGGCTACAAACCAGGTTCCTTGCCTGTTACTGAAAGTGTGGCGGCAACCTGTGTAAGCCTCCCGTTGTATCCAGAGATGAGCGACGCCCAGCAAGAGCAGGTCGTGGCAGCCATATATGAGTTTATGGAGGCACGCGACCCGGTATGACCTCGGCTGCACATCCACCCTCCATCCCTATCACAACGAATCGCCCAGCCGTTGAGCCTAGTCACCCCGTTGGCGATCCGGTTGCTTCTACCAATTTGAGCAGTGGTAAACCATCTATTACGGTCGTGGTTCCGGCGCGCAATGAGGAAGCGACTGTAGGTATGGTGGTGGAGCGGAGTTATGAGGCTTTTGCCGAGTTGGGGCGCAGCGGTGAGGTGCTGGTGGTGAACGATGGCAGCACAGATGGCACTGCACAAGTCTTGGCCGCGGCGGCAACTCGTTTTCCAAACTTGCGGGTCTATACGCACCGGCGCAGCCAAGGAATGACTGCTGCTTTGCAGTTGATGTTTAGCGCCAGCCACGGAGAGATCATTATCCTAATTCCGGCTGATATGGAGTCGGACCCACTGGTGGACGTTCCGGCGCTGGTGCGGCACATGGAATCCAATGATCTCGATGTGGTCGCAGGATGGCGGCAGGGACGGCAGGATAGCAAGGTGGTGGCAAGCGGGATCTATAACTGGGTTATGCGTAGTTTGGCGAAGGTTCCCGTGCATGATGGTAACTGGATCAAGGCAATGCGCCGTGAGGTGGTGATGAATTTTCCGCCACTACGGAGTGATTGGCATCGCTTTCTGCTGATGTTCGCCATTCACCAGGGTTTTCGGGTAGGTGAGGTAAAGACCTATTACCGCCCGCGACCCGCCGGAAGCAGCAAATTTGGTTGGGAGCGGATTCCGATTAGTTTTCTCGATGTCTTGGTGGTGAAGTTCCTTTTGACCTTTAGCCAGGCCCCGATGCGCTTTTTTGGCGGGCTGGGACTGATCGGGATCGCGATTAGTCTGTTGACTTTCCTTTATCTGACGGGGCTTTATTTTTTTGCGGAGACGCAGCAGCGTCCAGTTTTTATTGCCGCGGGGATCTTGTCGGTGATTAGTGTGCTGCTCTTGCTGGTGGGATTCTTGGCTGAGTTGATTGTGAGCCAGGGGGCACGTATTGCCCAGCTTGAGCGACAGGTGCAGGAAATCGTCAACGAGGAAAGCGATAGAGGGATTTAGTAGAGATGGCAGAGACCTTCCTCGCAGCCGGGAACCCTCTGAGTGGCTGTCAAGGGAAGGAACTAGCGGATCTCCACTTGTCCGCATTCGACTGTGTTCCCTACTGGCTGACCGTTTGCGTCGGCTACTCCTATAACAACCGGATATGTGCCAGCGGGTGTCACCGGGTTGAGGTTGATGTCCAGTTCGTCGCGCACAAATTCGCCCGGCTGCCATGTGCTGGTGGGCCATATGCGTAAGGCTTCAGTGGGGCGGTGAAGGCGGTCGCCCCAGACGCCTTCCGGGCCAATGACTTGGGCTGTGGCGATGTAGTCGGTTGGGAGGGGCGAGGTGACTCGCCACCACAAGCGCAGATGTACCCAGCCGCTGGGAGGATGCATGAATTCATCCTGCGCCGAGACAATGGGCGTTGTGATTTCGCAAGCAGCCAGATGCAGACCGGGTTGTAACTCGACATCTAGTTGGCGTGCAGCAGGGCCGAGAGGTGGAAGTTCTGTCATGCGCCCTTGAAGGATGTAGCCTGTCAGCTTGATTCCAGCAGGATATTGCTCGGTAATCAGG
>CAMPHP010000137.1 GCA_946885925.1 uncultured Litorilinea sp. | reverse complement strand
CCAGGGTTCAGGCACGAGCAGCCCGCTGATTAATTCAGAGGTTGTGGTGGAAGGAGTTGTGATCGGAGATTATCAGGGTAGTTCACCTTTGCTGCGCGGCTTTTATCTGCAAGAAGAAGATGCTGATGCAGATGCCGATCCCAATACGTCAGAAGGCATCTTTGTCTTTAGCGATATGGCTGTCGATAAAGGCAATGTGGTGCGGCTAGAAGGAACGGTCACTGAGTTTGGCGATCCTGGTGTGACGCTGACCGAACTGACGAGTGTCACACAGTTGCAGGTTTGTGCCACAGATGCTTCTGTCACACCAACGGTGATCAACTTGCCCGTGAGCAGCCTCTCAGAGTGGGAGCGGGTGGAGGGCATGTTGGTCAACTTTCCACAAGAGTTGACCGTTACCGAGAGCTTTACCCTGGGGCGTTATGGTGAAGTTCACCTTTCATATGGCGGGCGGCTCTACCAACCCACTCATCTGGCTGCACCAGGCGCACCTGCCGAGGCACAACGCATTCTAAACGAGCGTCATCGGATTATCCTTGATGATGCCCAGACTGCGGAGAATCCTGACCCGGTCATCTATCCGTCGCCCTATCTCAGCGCCACCAATACGCTACGCACTGGCTATACAGTAAATAATCTAACGGGCATTGTCGAGCAGCGCTTTGATCTCTATCGTGTGCAGCCTGTTGGCGAGGTTCTGTTTAATCCTGCCAATCCACGCACCGCATCGCCTGAAGTGCTCGGCGGTACGCTCAAGGTTGCTAGTGCCAACGTCCTCAATTACTTTACAACATTGGACGATGGCGGCAATGATTGTGGCCCGGTGACCAACCGGCAGGAGTGCCGTGGCGCAAATACGCCCGTGGAGTTTGATCGCCAACGCACCAAGATCATTGGGGGGCTTGTTGCAATAGACGCGGATATTGCCGGTTTGATTGAGATAGAAAACAACGCAACTGAATCGCTGCAAGATCTGGTTGATGGATTGAACGCTATCCTCGGCGCAAATACCTATGCCTATATCAACACTGGCTTTATCGGCACGGATGCTATCAAAGTCGGCATCATCTATAAGCCAGCAACCGTCACCCCGGTTGGCGACTATAAGATCTTGAACTCGGCTGTTGACCCGACGTTTATCGACACGTTGAATCGACCTGTTCTGGCGCAGACCTTCCAAGAGAACGCTAGTGGCGAACGTTTCACCGTTGCCGTCAATCATCTCAAATCCAAAGGCTCGGACTGTAATCACGTTGGCGACCCGGATACAAGCGATGGTCAGGGCAACTGTAACAACACGCGCACGAGAGCCGCTGCTGCCCTGGTCAACTGGTTGGCAACTGATCCTACGGAGAGCGGCGATCCCGATTTCTTGATCATCGGTGATCTAAATGCTTATGCCCTGGAAGACCCCATTACCACACTCAAAAATGCGGGCTATACCGACTTGTTGGCAGCCTTTCAGGGACAGGCGGCCTATTCCTACGTCTTTGAGGGTCAGTCGGGCTATCTGGATCACGCGCTTGCCAGTCCTAGCCTATTCGGTCAAGTGGTTGGCGCTACAGAGTGGCATGTCAACGCCGATGAACCGAACATACTCGATTACAACGCTGAATTCAAATCGGCGGCTCAAGTAGAGTACTTCTATACGCCAGAACCCTACCGCTTCTCTGACCATGACCCACTGGTTGTTTGGCTCAATTGGTCCCCGGAGATTGCGTTGTTGGGCAATGACGAGATAATTGTTAACGGCGATAACAGCCCTTCGGTCTCTGATGGTACTGATCTTGGTGCTGTTAGTGTGGGTGATGCCATCACGCACACCTTTGTCATCAGCAACAGCGGTAATGCAGCGCTAAGCCTATCCGGCACACCCTGGGTAGAGAGTAGCGGCTCCGCCAGCGGGGAATTTGTGGTGACACAGCCGCTGACCTCTGTCGTAAACGCGCAAGAAAGCGTGACTTTTACAGTGCGCTATATGCCATCAGCGCATGGCAGCCACGCCATTACCCTGACCATTGCCAACAATGATGGTGATGAGAACCCGTACACCTTTAGCGTGCAGGGTAGTGGCGTGCAGGGTAGTGGTACCGGCCCATATGCGCTGGATGTGAGCAAGGAGGGTACGGGCAGCGGTACGGTCACAAGCACGCCAGCCGGAATTGATTGTGGTAACAGTTGTGCTGCGATCTATCCACATGGCACAGTTGTAACCCTCAATGCTGTGGCTGCGGCAAACTCAACCTTTAACGGTTGGTCGGGGGCTTGCACGGGCACAGATGCCTGTGTAGTAACAATGGATGCCGCGAAGAGTGTTCGCGCGATTTTTGACTTGGTAACACTCCCTGTTGCCGCAATCAACTTGGTTAAAACCGTGAGTGTGCAACCTGGCGTCTGTGGCACTGACACCACGATCACCGTCTTACCGGGTGAGACCGTCTATTACTGCTACACCGTTACCAACAGCGGCAACGTCACATTGACCCGGCACTCGCTGGTTGACGACCAGGTGGGTACAATCACCCACACACTTTTGACACCACTGGCCCCTGGACAAAGCATTTCCACCGTGGCATTGGGCTTTAGCGTCTCAGCGCAAATCGAAGAGCAAACCACGAATCGCGCCACCTGGATAGCCGATGCACAGATAGAAGCACTTAGCACTATCGCTACCGCTACGGCAACGGTGAACTTGGGAGAAACCGCTTATGATGTGAATGCAGAGGGGAGATTTACGTCACCCAGCGCAGGTGGGGTCACTGGAGGGGAGTTGAATTATGAGGTGAAGATACGCAACAACGGTACTGCCACGATGAAAAATGTGCAGATCGCCTTTGTCATCCCCAGAGGAACAGCCTTTTTATCGAGTACAGGCTCGACTCTTGCTGCTTCGGCTTTCACAATGTGGGATTGTCCGGAAGGTGCTCCCGCCGCTACTCTCTGCACCTATACCATCGCTGTTTTGCCGCCAGGCCAAGAAGTCACGATCGATTTCACGCTGCGTGTGGTAGAGGAAATTAACGTAGATGAGGTTGTGGTCCGCCTGGATGTGATGCCAGAAGGCACACCGCTTACACCCATTGAGCCAATCAAAGTTACTGTGGTAGGCCCTGATGCTACAATGCAAGAACTGCTCTTCATACCAGCCTTGCAACGAGAGGCGCAAAATAGAGGTGGGATGGTTTCTCAGTAGCTTCTCAAAGAATCAATCTGAAGTTGTACGAAACTATTGGTCGACCATCTTTCTCGAAGCCGGGAACTCTCTGGATGGCTTCGAGAAAGGTTTTGATGTGACCTAATCCCCTGCTGTGGAGGGTGCAGCCTCCTGTGCAGGCTTGATCTCCGCGGCAGTTTCCTTCCCGCGCGTCGAAGGTAACGTCAAGGCGCAGATCCCTGCCCCAATCGGCAGGAGCGCAAATGTAGACAAGACCAGGGGGAGTCCCACAAAATCAGCCACCCAACTGCCTACTCCGGTCATGGCTGCACCCGAAGCAAACATTAACCCCAAGACAGCACCCCCAATCATTCCCTTGCGCGCCGGAATAAAGCGCTGCGCCATGATGAGCAAAATGCTGTGGGGCACATTCATCATAGAACCTGCGCCCAATGCAGCCAGTGTGTAGACCCAGCCGCTTGTATAGAGCATGGCAAATGAGAAAAGCGCGCCCAAGGTCATGCTGGTCAAGATGATCATACGCCGGTTAAAGCGGTCGCCCAGCCAGCCACCCAAAAGCGTTCCCGTGGCTCCTGCAATGCCCAACACACTGAGCATGGCCCCATAGACCGCAGGTGTATAGCCTAGATCGGCAAAGTATTTGGGTAACAGGGTCGTGAAGCCCTGTTGGGTGGTGGAGCGGAAGGTGATGAGCAGCACAAAGGCAATTGCGATGAAGATGCCTTTGGTGCGGGTATACGTTGATGCCGCTTGGGCTGGCGTCTTGGGATCAACAGGCGTGTCTTGCTTGACCGGGGAGACTTCTTCATAGGGATGATGCAAAAACCACAGCATGAAGAACGCACCAGGTACCATCGCCAACGCCATATAAGGCATGGCTGCCAGTCCAAAGTTCTGTAGCAGCACGCCTGCCACCGTCGGCCCCAATGCCAACCCGGTTTGTCCGCCGACAAAGAAAAGCGACGTGGCAATGGTCGGCCTGCTGCCCCCTGCCATTGTGGAGTTGATCATGCCTGCCGGGTGGAAGGCCCCACTACCTAACGCGCCAAGCGACAAACAGAGCACCAACAGCGGGTAGTTGGGCATAAAGGGCGCGGCAGCGTAAAAGCACATCATCCAGACTAGCCCCAAGCCAGCGAGCCAACGTCCCCGCAGCCTGTCGACCAAGATGCCAAAGAGCGGTTGTGTTAAGGATGCCGCTAAGGTATAGATCATAGCGGCGAGACCAATCTGGCTCACGCTCAAGTTGAAGTTGGTTGCCACTGCCGTCAAAATGATCGGGATGGTTGAGTTCAGGCTGTCAATGGAAAAGTGACCATAAGAAGCCGCAAAAAGTCGTTTACCGTTCATGAGTTTCCCTTTACCATCCTAAACTGCAATTCGTTCTGCACGGCATTTTATTTTCAGAATGTCCCTTGGAACAGTCGAAACAATACGTTTTGGCTGTCAATTTGACCATTGTAACATAGGCAGATCGAACAAGGATGAAAGACGCGTGCCTAAGTTGTCTGTCATGCCGCGCCCTGGGGACTCCCGATCCCGATGGGGCGTGTGCAGAGCGGAAAGATGCCTGCAGCATGACAGAGCCGCGTATCTCGAAGGCGGTCACTTTGCGTTTATTGGATAATTGACGCGCTCGCGCCAGCATGTAAAATAAACCACACTATGGATGCTGCTACTCTAACACGTACCCTAAAGGTTGAAGCCCGCCGCTTAGGCTTTGATCACTGCCGCATACTCCCAATTGACCAGGCTCCCCATGCTGATTTTTATGATGCGTGGATTGCTGCGGATCGAGCGGGCGATATGCGTTATCTGACTCGTCATCTCGAAAAACGGCGCGATCCTGCGTTGCTTGCCGACGCAAAGCCTGGCCCCTTTAATACGCCCTGTAATACGCCCTTTAATACGCCCTTCAAGACGATAGTTGTCTTGGCAGTCAACTATCATCAATTTGACCTCCCGCCCGATGTGCGTGAAGACCCTAGCCGCGGCATCATCGCATCCTATGCCTGGGGCGATGATTATCACGAGATCATCCGCCCACTGCTTTACGAACTAGATGCCTTGATCCGCCGCCACACCGGACGCACAAGCCGGGGCAAATGCTTGGTGGACACAGGCCCCGTCTTGGAACGGGATTGGGCAGCGCGCGCGGGCATTGGCTTCACCGGCAAGAACTGTTGCACGATTCACCCGGTGGATGGTTCATGGCTTCTGCTGGCGACGATTCTCATTCCCGAAACGCTGGTCTATGACCCGGTGCAATCTTTCTCCGCCAGCCCGACACCCGACGCAGTGATAGCAGGGTTACCAGCCGGTGGAGATTATGGTCGCTGGATGATTCCACTTAGCAGTGGGGAAGTTGACGCAATCGACAATGGCGAGGCTGCTGGTACTTGTGGGCGCTGCACACGCTGTTTGGATGCCTGCCCCACTGATGCGTTTGTCGGTCCCTACCATCTTGACCCGCAACGTTGTATATCCTATTGGACGATTGAAACGCAAGCGCCTATCCCTGCTGAATTGCGTAGCTATTTTGGCAACCGCATCTTTGGCTGTGACATTTGCCAAGAAGTCTGCCCCTGGAACCAGCGGCTTGATGAACGCACGCCCCTTATGGAAGGGTTGTTGGCGCAAGCAGATCGGGTTGCTCCGCGGTTGCTGGAAGGCTTTGATTTCGCCAATCCCTACTGGCTAGAGGACGAGGCATTTGAGAAACGCTTCCGCAACTCGCCTGTCTTGCGCGCGACGCGCGTGGGCATGGCGCGCAATGTCGCTATTGCTTTGGGCAATTCGCGCCATTCGGATGCAATTGTAGACTTGGGCTTTCTCTTGATCGATCCGTCGCCTATCGTGCGTGGTCATGCAGCCTGGGCCTTGGGTGAAATCTTGCGTGTAGGCCGGACTCGCGATTACGAGGTCATTACCGAATTTCTCAGGGGCGCGAGGGATGAGGAAAGTGATCCGTGGGTCGCGAAGGAGATCTCGGACGCACTTTATTCTATGTGACGCGTGAGAAGTGGAACAGGCATAACCAATATTGCGTCATGTTCTCAATCATCTAATCTCGACCGTGTGATCTCGACCGTGTAAGTACATTGTTAAGTACATTGTAAAGTGTACTTATCTCAAGTGGCTCTACCAAGGGGTTGGCTATGGCTGCTTTACGTGCTGCTTGGCGCGTTTGGTTTGTACTCTTTGTCTGTCTGCTTGGATTGAGCGCAACACACCCGCTGACCGCAGCCGAGTCTGTTGGGATGCTGGCAGTTGTCCAGCCTGCCAGTGATGAGAATCCAGCCATTCTAAAGTTGTATAGCCCAGAAGCGCAGTTAGTCCATGCCTTGGAACTTCCTGCCTCTGTTGCCGTTTCTGACTCTGCCCTCTCTCCGGATGGACTTCACTTGGCAACGCTCCGTGGCGAAGTCAGCCTGCCGGAAGAAGACTTACGAGATGATTTAACCCTCACCATCTTGCGAACGACCGATCTGGAAGTCGTCCGTTCGATTCCACTGCTACCAGCGAATTTTCCTGACAATATTGCGATCAATGCCGGCCTAGTCCTGGAGCGCGATCCAACGCTGGACGATTATGATTATTTTGACTTTGAGGAATCGCTCTGGCTCGTCTTTGCCTCTAGCCTGGGGATTTTCGAGTGGTCGCCCGATGGCAAACAGTTGGCCTTTAGCGCTGCGATTGACGGTCCCTCTACCGATCTCTACCTCTATGATGTGGAACAGGAGAGCGTAACTCGCCTCACCGATGGCATTGAGCAAATCTACGGACTAAGCTGGTCACCTGATGGCAAATGGATCTGGCATACCACCATCTCCTATGGCTACTGTCAGGCTTGTGGCGGTCATAATTATGCCGCGGCTGCTGATGGCAGTACGGTGGTTACGCTGCCAGGTGATGATGTCTATCTCTTTCGCGGCTGGGTAGATGGCGACAGCTACCTCGTCACCGACCAAGCGAATGGCCCCGGCGCGTTCGATCTGCAACTGGTGGACGTGCCTACGGGCAAAAGCCAATCACTCTGGCCCGGTGTCCACCGGCGGTACATCTATGACGCTGATGCAAATCGGCTAGGGCTACTCGGTACGGTGGGACGGACATATGAT
>CAMPHP010000136.1 GCA_946885925.1 uncultured Litorilinea sp. | reverse complement strand
GATTATGGGTGCTTGAGCGTCAATCCGGAAGCACTAGCAGATTAAACAATAGAGATAGCAGTGCACCAAATTGCAACTGCATCATGTTTCTGTGGCGCAGATAGAAACATGGCGTGTCATGAAATTGTTCAAATGCTGTGGTGATTATCTGAGTAGGTTGACAAACCAGATTGTCTCCCCTATACTTTCTCTACATTTATCAGGATTTGCCGGGATTTGCGAGAAGATCTGTAGCGCTCTTTTCCAGTGTTGTTCCCCTTTTTTTCGTGCGGATGTAGCATAACTCCAACATACAGGCGAGGTTAGTTGGCGTCAATGGAGTTGGGCTCCAGAAAGAGCCGCCGACAGCATAAAATTGTACTACCTGCGCGCATGAAACGAACCTGCCACTCAACCGGATCCGAGGGACAATGTACAGGGAAAAAATCCGCGAATATTATGATCACCTAAGTCGGAGTTACCGCAAGGTTGCCGACTATATTATGAGCAATTATTACGAAGTGTCATTTATGACCGCGGCACAGTTGGCCTATGCAGTAGGGGTGGATACGACTACAGTCGTCCGCTTTTCCCAGCGCTTGGGCTATAACGGCTATCCCGAATTGCTCAATGACATTCGCGAGCAAGTCAAATCGGAGATCTACGCTGCCTATGAACCCAAAGAGCTGGTGGCTGAAGATCCCGCAGGCGCGTTTAAGGATCGGGCTGAACAAGAGCAGCATAATCTCAAGCAGATGCTGATCCACAATCCCCCGGATCATATCCGGCGAGTGGCAGAGATGTTTGCCGCAGCACAGCATATCGTATTGGTTGCCGAAGGATATGCCGAGGTAGTCGCTGTGATGACGGCGGAACAACTGCGCCATCGTGGTATTTCGGCAGAGGCGACGACCAATGATCCTGTACGGATGGCGGCAACGCTGATTAGCCTTACCCCTGGAACACTGGTGATCGGCATCAGCGCCACCGAGTATGGCGATAATGTAGCGAAGGCTCTCGCCTTTGCGCGCACCAGAGGGTGTGCTACGCTGGGCGTGGTGGGGTCGCTTGCTAGTCCGGTCAATCGTATGTCGGACATGGTCATGTTTGCACCGACCGATGTGGCTGGGCCATTGCCTTCGATTGTCGCAATCACGGCTGCCCTCTCTGCACTGGTACAGATTGCCGCCAAAGAGAGCACTGCCTCGGTGGAGAAGCACCAAGAAGAATTTATACGCGCCTTTACCTTCTTAACGACTTCGGAAAGCTCCGAACCGCCAGAGGAGGAAGCTTAGCAGGTTGCTTAATCGGGTAGAGCCTGGCGCGGCTGCGCCGGTGTAGGCAATGGGTTGCTAAAGAGACCCACAGCCAAGATGGCAAGAATATAGCCTAGGTAGTTTTCGTTGAGAAAACGGCTGCCATAAAAGAAGGCTAACAAGAAAATGCCATAGTGCCAGCAGGCCATGCTCAATTCATTGCTGCGCCATTGTCGCCAAACGAGCCAGAGTAGTAGGGGGAGCGCCAAGAGCGTTTGCAGGATGAGAAAGGCCCACAGATCAAAGCGATCTTTCACCCAACCGAGTGCTAGTACAAAGTTGCTGGCACCCCATCCCCAGATTTGATAGCCGTTCTCCCCTTGACCATTGCTCCACCGCCACACATCGTCATAGAGAGCAGCGGGGTCCCAGATGATGTAGGGGCCGACCAATAACAGAAATGCCACAAGTGCGGGCCAGCCGCGTGCCAGTAGGGTACGGCTGGCCCGTTGTATTGTAGCCCAAGTAAAAGCGCTCGCTGTCTGGTCGGAAATCAGCAGTAAGCCATAAAAAGGGGCAAAGAACCAGGCTGTGGGTTTGCTGGCACAAGCAAGGCCGTAGCAGACTGTGGAGAGCAACAGCCATCCTCTGCCAGCCTGCCCATTTTGTTGCTGCCCAATTTGTTGCTGCTCAGTCTGTTTCTGTCGCCAGGTCGCCCAAGCAGCCAGACTAAAGAGCAGCCAACAAAAAACAAAAACATCGTTTTGCCCAAAGGTAATGTCTAGGTTCATCACCGGGTTGAGGCCCAACACAGCCACCAACGCGAGCTTGCTGCGCCGGGCAGGGACGAGCCTGGGCGCAAGCGTCAATGCCACTGCCATTAATAGTAAATAGATCCATCGTTGGTCATAATGACCCAAGGCTTGACCCAACAGATAGAAGGGCGCACTAAAAATAAAGGTCCAAGGCAGATAGGGATAGTGGTAGAGCGCAGTGCGAAATTCACTAAAGCCCCATTCTGCCATCGGTGTCTCTACATAATCTTCTACATAGGGGTTTTTGCCTTCCAGAAGGTACTCAATGGTCGCCTCGGTTTGGATGACCCCGCCATCATGGGTGTAGCTAGCCGGGCCGCTTTGGTCGCGCAAGAGGATGAGCTTGACTGTGGGCAGAAAGAGCGCTGTGACCAGGATAAAGAGTAGGGCTGCCCACTTAAATCGGTAGCTCCAACGCGGCCAGAGCAGCAGGTCTGCGACTAGATAGAGCAAAAGACCAGCCAAGGCCAATGCGTTGAGGAGCAGCCCGATCGGATCGCCAGGAATGGGGCCGATTTCACCCATTGCTGCAAGTCCCGCGGGAGAGAGCAGCCCGCCCAGCCAGGGATGGCGTATCACATCCGCCACGCGTGTAGGGAGCGAGGCACTTTGGGCAAAGCCATTGATTTGCAGCGTTGCCACGGTGAGTAGCGCCACCAACAGCGCGTCCCAACCAGGACGTGTGGGGGGCTGGGCTGTTCGCTCGTGATTGGTCACGGGGGGAATGGATTCAGAAGAAAAAGACATACAGTAGTGACTACTCAGTTCCTAGGAGTGCATAGAGGCGGCCATCTGCACCGGGTACGTAGATCCAGGGGCCAGAGACCGCGGCAGCGCCGCCAGCGGGCGCGGGGATAATCGAGCCGTTCAATTGTGCACCAGTCTGGCTATCGATAAACTGGATGTTGCCAGATTGGGTGACGACTAATACATTGTCGGCATCCACTAATGGGCTACCTACTACCTGTCCAGCCAGGTCTATACGCCAGACCTGTATGTTGTTCTGGCGTGAGATGGCCTTTACATAGCCATTGCCAGCCACAAAAAGCAAATTCTCGTTGAGGGCCAATGAGGTCGCTGGTTCGCCGTTGTCCATATTCCAAAGCTCATCGCCTGTGTTGGCATCGAGCGCAAAGATTCGATTGTTGCCTGTGACGACGTACAACTCGGCTAGACTCCGCAATCCGGGCGAACCGTAGACCGGCCCGGCACTGATATTTTCCGCAACGTTCTGTTCCCACACCAACTCTCCGTTATATACATCGAGCGCCTGAATGTGGCGATCCGCTGCATAGACAAGCTGATCGCCGATGACTGGATAGCGCAGTCCAGGGCCGCTGGTGGTATGGCTGCGTAAGATGGTGCCATTGTCGCGGTGGATGGCGAGTAGCGTATGATCTGCACCTTCGCCTGTGGCGATAAAGAGGGTGTCGGTAAAGATGTTGAAGCTGGTAAGTACACGCTGTGGCAGCGTCCTACGCCAGATTTCGACAGCAGTGTTGCCATGATCTTCAAAGGCATAGATCGTGCTATTTTGGCCGGCAACAAAGATTTCGCCTTGATAAATCATGGGCGCGAGTGTCGTTTGTTGGCCGAGGTTATAGCGCCAGCGCTGGTTGCCATTGAGCCGGTCAAAGCTATACAGATGGTTATCCGCACTTCCGACCAGGACACTTGAACCTGCAACCGCTGCGGGTGAGCCAAACATTTGGCCTGCTTGGGCCAGGGCAGGCCACGCAAAATTAAAGGGCAGATTCGGCAGGCGATCCACGCGGCCCTGTCCGTGATGGTCATAGCGAGCGAGTGGATAATCATCGGGACCAGGGGGAATCTGCGTTGGCAGTGGTGTTAGCGAGGCCAGTATCGGTTGGATCGGTAGCCAGCGCACATCATTGGGATTAGAGCCTTCAGGGGCGTTGGGTTGCGGTGGATTATCGCGCGGGCTGGCAAAGGCTTGGCGTATCCAGTTTGGCTGGTTATCCAGACAGCAGACATAGATCCATTCGCCGCTGGGATTGCGGCCAATGATGTTGACTTCCGTATTTGCCGCTAATTGATTGGTTGTTGTGGGATAGAAATTGCTAGGGCCAAGCCGTAGATGGGTGGATTGATTGCGCACAAAACCGCGCAAACCACTGACGACAAAGGGCTGACCTGTTGCGCTGGCTGTGGGGGTGGGTGACGGTGGCACAATGGTCTCCGTGGGCGTAGGTGTCGCCGTGTCCACTACAGGTTGTGGCGTCTCCGTCGGTGTTTCTGTTGGCAGCGCAGTAGCGGTTGCTGTCTCTGTCGGCGTATTCGTTGGTACCTCCGCAACCAGAGCCGGCGTGGGTGTCGCGACTGGCGAGTTGTCACTGACGATGGGCAGCACGATCACGCTGGGGGTCGATGTCTCTGGTAATGTCTCTGGCAATGTCTCTGGCAATGTCTCTAGTGGGGTGCTAGCGGCATCTGCCACTGGTGGCGTGGATGTAGCGGGTGCATTGAGTCCTGGTAAGTGGATAGTCAGCGGCGTCGCAGTAGCGGTAGGTTCGCCATTGGCTAGATCAGAATCGGGGGGAGTTGGTGTGCCATCTACCGGTTTGGAAGGGAGTGGCGTGAGGGTTGATGTCCCCAAAAGTGCCATTTGGTATGCTTGCTGCGTCAGCCGTTCCTCTGCAAAACGAGTTGCGCGAAAATCAGGTGTAGGGGTAATGGTCCCTGTGCGGGTGGCAGTAGGTGTTGGTGTGGGGCCGAATGTCAGGCGCGCTTGTAGGGCCCACAACATTCCTCCTAAACCCAAGAGCATAAAAGCCGCTACCAAGAGGCTTATCGTAATGATCTCGGCGCTACGGTTGCGCGGTGGACAAGGATAGGGTGGGTATGGACGGGGCTGGCGATAGCCGCCCCCTGGTTTGATACTCTTGGGTGCCGCACGACGATTTAGGCCGCTGGTCATGGTGCTATTGTAGCATAGACCCACTCTATGCGTCCGTTCACTGTGCGTTCATTCTATGAAGGGCTTTGAACGCTAGTTACAAAGATAGGGATTGTGCAGAAAGGAGAGGGTTGCGTTTTAGGAGGGTGAGATTATAATGAGCCGCATGCGGCTCTAGTAGAGATACAGCTGATCTATATTACGTCTCTATATGGTATTTCTACATGGTATTTCTACATAGTATCTACCAACTTGTATCTACCGGAGCATAACCCCGATTGATATATCGTTATCTATTGTTAGATAGCTTGTTAGGTTGTTAAATCAAACTGGCTGGCTCTCTTCTGTTGGGCAAGGAGCAAACCTTGAACACTAAAAGCGATGACCGTATCACGGTGGCACAACCTGCTGAAAAACTGCGCTATCTGTCGGAGTTGACTGTTTTCCAGGACTTAACCCCGCGCGAGATGCAGGAACTGAACCGGATTATAACCATCAGTGCTGTCCCGCGTGGACGCGTTTTTTATCGACCTGAAGAACCTGGCGAGGTGATCTTTATCCTTAAAGAAGGAAGGGTGCAACTCTATCGAATTAGTCCGGAAGGCAAGAAGTTGGTCATTACTACCTTGGGTCCCGATACACTTTTTGGCGAGATGGCACTCTTGGGGACAAAGATGCACAACACCTTTGCCGAGGCCTTGGACGATTGCATCATCTGTGTCATGAGTCGCACGGATCTCGAGCGGCTGATCCTGAATAAGCCCCAAGTGGCGTTACGCATTTTAGAGGTTACTGGCAAGCGATTGCGTGAGGCAGAGGAACGGCTGGAGAATATGGCCTTCAAAGGCATTCCGGCGCGGCTAGCAAGCCTGTTGCTGCGTTTGGCCGAAGAGCAGCACACGGATGAGATTTCTGGCCTTACTCACCAGGATCTGGCAGAGAGTGTAGGAACGTATCGCGAGACGGCAACACAAGTACTCAATGATCTAAAGTCTCAAGGATTGATTGAGATTGGGCGCAAGCGTATTAAGATCTTGGATTTTGTAAAACTGGCGGAAATTGCCGAGACTTAATTAGTCTAGTCCAACCGCATAGAAGTCGCATAGAAGGTAACCGGCCATGCATTTACAAGCACATGCATGGCCGGTTTTTTGTTGTTCCGGGCGTGATACGTTTACTCTGTTGGCTGTTTCACTTAGTCTGGCTGATTCACTTGGCTTAACCGTGCGTGTCTAATTTGTCGTTCCAAGATTTCCCGCGCCAGTTGACAATTGTCAAAATGGTGGTTACAATCGAGGGGATGTGACTTTGTGCAAAGTTGAACATACTCGCGCGCATCCACGAGTATGTGGTGCAACGAGACGTACCTAAATCGACCGTAGCTCTTGATGACAGTGGCAGAGAGACTACGATTAAGCTAATTTCCGAAGTTTGGCAACCATCTGCTAGAGGAGGCCCCTTTTATGACGCATGTTATTTTCGACTTGTGCATTCGTGATGGCGCATGCGTAGAAGTCTGCCCAGTTGAGTGCATTGTGCCAGGAATCCCCGAAGACGAATGGCCTTGGTATTACATCGACCCAGACACTTGCATCGACTGTGGCGCGTGTGTTCCCGAATGTCCAGTTGAAGCGATTTTGCCCGAAGAAGACCTGCCCGAAGAGTATGCATATACCGCGGAATTGAATGCATTGTACTTCTCGGAAGGTCCAGGATACTCGGCGCTCCAAAGCTAGTTATTCGCCGCTGTGCCGACTAAAACCTCTGCTCTGGCAGGGGTTTTTTTATTGCGCTGTATCTACGATATCTTCTCTCGCTATGCATCCTTATTTGTTTATTGATTGCGTAGCTTCTATGATTGTTCATTATATTCGTTTCATCACACATGATTTTGTAAAGGGGGAAAAATGGCACAAGCGACTGTGCTGCCTGGGCCGGATTGGGAGAATGTTCACCGCGTCTTGGTGATTATGGCCCATCCTGACGATCCAGACTTCACCTGCGGCGGGACTGCTGTTCAGATGGCGCGCCAGGGGATTGAAGTGACCTATATGATTTTGACCAATGGCGACAAGGGGAACCACAACCCAGAGATTACGCGTAATCAATTGATCGCACTGCGCAAGATTGAACAGCGCGCGGCTGCCGAAATCGCTGGCGTGAAGCAGGTCTTGTTTATGGGCGTGGAAGATGGTTTCTTGCGCTCTACGCGCGCCATCCGCAAGCGTGTTACACGCGAGATCCGGCGTATCCGTCCGGAGATTATTATCTGTTTTCACCCAGATCGCTATCTAGTTGGCGACGGATATATCAATCACCCTGACCATCGCAATGCG
>CAMPHP010000135.1 GCA_946885925.1 uncultured Litorilinea sp. | reverse complement strand
CTTCGGCACCATTTTCATCATTAACCTGGCGGTAGACTTGGGTGGTACTCGAACTGGCATGTCCTAATCGCTCTTGTACCTCGCGCAGATCGGCCCCAGAATTGAGCAAATGGGTGGCAAAACTGTGGCGCAGCGTGTGCGGTGTGACCGACGTTTTAATGCCAACCTGTTTGACATAATGTTTGATGATCAACCAAAGACCCTGGCGAGTAAGCCGTTGGCCGCGATGATTGAGAAAAAGGGCTGGTTCGTTGGGGTCAACGATCAACTGTGGACGCCCGGATTCTAAATAGGCTTGAATCGCCTTGATCCCCTCGGCATAGACGGGAACCGTACGCATCCGCTTGCTGCCATCACCACAACTGATTGTCTTGGCCTCGACGTCCACGCTGTCCAAGTTGAGATTGACCAATTCGGTCACGCGCATCCCTGTGGCGTAAAGCACCTCCAACAGTGCCTTGTCGCGCAACATCTTGGGCGAACGTTCCACTGTCGGTGCAGCCAGTAGTTTATCGATCTCTTGGGGACGGATCGAGCGGGGTAGGTTCTTCTTAACCTTGGGTGAATCCAAACGCTTGGATGGATCCTTGATAATCTGCCCCATGTCGGACAGATAATGCAGGAAACTCTTCACCGAAGCCACCTTGCGCGCCACTGTGGAAGAGGCGTACTCTTGTTCTTTGAGCAAGATCAGGTAGTTTTGCACCGCGTGCTCATCCACTTCATGCCAAGTTGTAATCTTGGCCCCTGTGGGCGGTGCATAATTTTCAATAAATTGGACAAACTGAGTCAGATCGTTCTGATAGGCCGCAGTCGTATTGGCTGAACAACCCTTCTCTTTGACCATGTGATCTAAAAACAAGGTGACCTGGCGATACATTTTTTTTCCTCCTACACCTGATGTCCTTTGAGGCGAGTATAGCATAACTTTGCATAAAATGAAATCGGCTTTGCATAAAGCGCGCAGATGGCGTGTGATATAATTGAAAGTTATGAGCAAACGAACAAAGAGCGCCGGTACGGTGGCTATCCCATCCCCCGATCTGCGCCAATTCACAATAGATTATTTCTCCTTTTTCAATGCCACTGTGCGCCCAATGGACCGGCGCAAGCATGGCCCATTGGAGATCGAGTTACCATCCGAGCTTGAGGCGCACTTTGGCAGACCCATGCTCAAGGTGGGCTTCCATCAGGTGACACCTGGCAGCGAGTTGGAACTGGTGGCCCACGGCAGCCGCCTCTTTGACCGCATGTTGGCGCTCTTGGATCACCGGGGGGCGCTCACGTTGCAAACGCTGCCCAACCGCTATCCCAGCAGCCAGGAGTTGATGACCGCGATACGTCCTGTCAACGCTAGCATTGCTGGACTGAAGATGCAGGAGCAAACGCACACCCTCTATGTCTTTAATTGGCGCATTACCTATCGCGCCGATGATAAGCGCGAGGAACTCTATGCTGTGGTGCTAGATGAGCAAGGGCAGCGTGTGCCTTTGCTGGGTGAGAGCAACGCCAATGGTGAAGGACTGGACATTGACGCCCTATGGCAAGATGCCCAGCCGCTTGTGCAGGAGAAGGATGAAGAAGGCAATCTGCTTCCGCCCAAACTTCCACCCATGACCCATCTGGTACGTTTGGCCGAGAATGCACGTAAATATGCCATTTATCATGGCGATCTACGCTGTGTCACCCATGAGGCAGAGATTCTGCCCCGACTCTACCAAGTGCTTAACCGGCTGACGACCTATTATGGGCAGCAGATCGAAGAAGTCTACGAATCTCATGACCCTACGGGCGAAAAGCGCCGCGCGCTTGAAATGGACTTAGAGCGCAAGATTGCTGAGGAGATCGAAAATCACCGGCTGCGCGTCCAGGTCAATCTCTATTCCTATGCCGTTATCCATACGCCTGTAGGCGTGGCGGAGATCAATCTCTCTGACGGCAAGCGTCAGGCGACTGTTCAAGTGACACGCAATCGCTACACTGGGGTTATCCAGCGCCCCGCTTGCCATGCCTGCGAGCGCGAAAGCGACACCCTGGCTCTGGATCGCAACGGGCATATTTGTTGTGATGCGTGTATCTGCCAGTGTGGCACCTGCCAAGATATTTTGTGCGCCGAGTGTGGTGTGGTCAACTGTCCGGTCTGTGATAAGGCCAACTGTGAAAGCTGCGGGCAAAGCTGTTGGGCCTGTGGTGAGCGTGCCTGTGCCGAGCATATCGCACGCTGTCCCGTCTGTGGGGATTCGGTCTGTTTGGCTTGCCAAGTGGCCTGTGCTGAATGTGGCACGCGCCAATGTCGCAGCCATCTGCGCGCCGACGCAGTAGCACGCGCTGACGGTTCCCACCCGCTGATCTGTGCCGATTGCGCCATTCGCTGTCCTGGCTGCCAGCAATACAGCGCGCAATTTAGTGTCTGTAGCGCCTCTGGTCAACGCTTCTGCGCCAACTGCTTAATTTCCTGTGGCGAGTGTGGGCGGCAGGTGGGCCCAGGCTTCTACCAAGTCGATCCTGGCGGTAGAGCCTACTGTTTGGATTGCCTTGAAGAATGTCCCCATTGCGGCCAACTGATCACCCACACCGTCTCTTGTACGCAGTGTGGCAAAGAAGGCTGCAAGCATTGCATGAGCCATTGCGACTTCTGCCACAAGACCCTTTGCACTGATCATCTCACTGAGCAACTGGATTGTGGTCACTCGCTCTGCGCTGAACACACACCCGTATGTCATATGGACGAAGCACCTGTCTGTCCTGTCTGTGTGGAGCCATGTGCCATTTGTGGTCAATATCATTGCGAAGAACACGCCGCGGTTTGTCGCCGTTGTGGGCAACTCTACTGCCGCTCTTGTGTGCATTGGTCGGGGTTGTGCAATACCTGTGGCAGTCTGGAGCAGGATGCTACGCCGGTCAAGGTAACGGGTGAAGCATGGGCGCGCGAGCCACAAGTAGCCGAATTGGTGAGCCATTATCGCTGGCGGCGCATGAGCAATGACCGTTTCTATATCTTTGTTGGCGACAGCAGTTTCTTCTCACGTGCGGTGATTGTGGTAGCGCGCGGGCCGGGAGGAGGGCATATTGTGACCGCACGGCGCTTGGGGGCCGATGACCGGCTGCGCGATCTGTTTGGCGATGATTGAGTTCACGCAGGAACTTCAACTAAAAGCGATTGCTGCCCAGGTGCACTTGGCAGATTGCACGCTCTGTCCCCATCGCTGCGGTGATGTGCGTGCCACTGCCAAGGGTCACTGCCGTGTTGGCCCGGTTAGTTATATCGCCAGTGAAATGTTGCATGTGGGCGAAGAAGAGGTGCTGCGCCCAGCCCATGCCATCTTCTTTAGCGGCTGTACTGCTACCTGTCGTTTTTGCACTGCCGCCCGCTTTGCCTTTCACCCTACCTATGGCGTAGCAGTGACACCAGGCCAACTGGCGGCGCGCATTCTCCAGCGCCAAGCCGAGGGGGCACGTTCTCTCTGCTTTATCGGCGGCGACCCCGCTCCCCATATTCCCTTTATCTTGGCGACCCTGGCCGAACTTGGAGAGCGGCGCACGATTCCTGCGGTCTTTAACAGCAACTTTTATCTGACCGAAGCTGCCCTTGACTTACTCAATGGGGCCATCGACATCTATTTGCCAGATCTCAAGTTTGGTCCGGCGGCAGACGCATCAAGCTGTGGCGAACGGCTAGGAGGGATGCCGGATTATTGGAATGTAGTGACAGGCTGTATCCAAAGAGTATGGGCGCAACAGCAGCGTGTGATCGTGCGCCATCTGCTCATGCCGGGCCATTTCACCTGCTGCACCATCCCTGTGCTGCGTTGGCTGGCAGAGTTGCCAGGCATTGAGGTGAGCCTGCTCACGCAATATCTTGCCCCAGCTCATGCGCGTGGCGAGCTGGCTGCAACGCTAGACCCAGCCGAAGTAAAGGCTGCCTTTGCATTGGCGGAGGAGTTGGGGCTGCGCTTGGTGGCATAAAACGTCCTCCCTCTTCCTTGGAGCTTCAGGCTCCGAGAAGGTTCCCACCTGGCATATTGAACAAACAAAAGCGGGGCAGCCTCTACGACTGCCCCGCTTGTACTCTATGATCTAGACCAAAATGATCTAGACCAAATTCGGCGGCGGTTGGTTGGGATTGGGTACCACCTCGAGCACTGGCTGCCCATCTGGCTTGCTCTTAAACAACTCTTGAATTCCACCCAGCGCGCCTAAGACACCCATCGCCTCATAAGGAATAAAGACCTTGGACGCAGTACCATTGGAGATGGCCTTGAGCGAATCCAGATACTGAATGGCAATTAGCTTATCGTCCGGGTTGGCGTTGCGAATGGCTGAGAAGACTGTCGTAATGGCATTGGCTTGCCCTGCTGCTTCTACCTCGCGCTTGTAACGTTCCGCATCCGCCACGCGGCGCACTGCTTCCGCCTCACCATCCGCTTCCAGCACACGCGCCTGGCGTTGTCCTTCAGCTTCCAAAATCTGCGCCCGCTTTTCACGCTCTGCCTTCATCTGGCGGTGCATGGCCTCGGTCACATCCACGGGAGGGTCAATACGCTTGATCTCTACACGGACAATGCGTACTCCCCACTTGTCTGTTGCATCATCCAACACCTCGCGTAACTTGGCGTTAATGATATCGCGTGAAGTCAATGCCTCGTCTAGCTCTGTCTCACCGACAACGTTACGCAAGTTCGTCTGTGCCAATTTGGTCGCTGCGCTGTAAAAATCAGCCACGTTATAGGTCAGCTTTACCGGGTCAGTTGCTTCATAGTAGATAATGGCATCCACCGTCACTACTACATTGTCTTTGGTGATTACCTCTTGCGGCTGCACATCTACGACCTGCTCGCGCATATCCACGATACGTATGCTGTCGATCAGGGGCATGAGAAAGTTTAGCCCTGGTTGTGCTGTGCGCTGATAGCGGCCTAAGCGTTCGATTACGCCTTTTTCATGTGGGGAGACGATACGCATGCCAGTCAGCGCAGCAATAAAGAGAAAAACCGTTACTATGACTAACGCGGCTAAGATTGCTACTTCACCCACAAGAATCTCCTTTTTAGTTGTTTTTTATCTATCTAAACTGGTGTACGTACCTGGAGATGCGTTCCGGTTGCGTCTACCACCTGTACCATTGTCCCCGCAGCGATGGGAACACCGTCAGCGGCATCGGCTGACCACTTCTCATGGCGCACGCGCACGACACCGTATCCCCGCGCCGGATCAATGGTCTCCAGGACAATAGCCTGTTGGCCCAACAAGCGTTCGACACCCACGGTATAGCGGTTGGGACCACTCACTCGGGTGGCAAAGGGGCGCACCAAGAACAACACGACTGCCGACGACATCACAAAAATAGCAAATTGGGCCAGCGGGCCAAAGCCTATGAATCCTGTTATGGCTGCTATCGCAGCCCCGACGCCAAAACAGATGAGGAAAAAGCCACTGGTAAAGATCTCACCAATGGCAAAAACCACTGCCAGCACGATCCATGCCCAAGGAAGCCAATTTTCCATGTATCTCGCCTCCTTTCTTGGACTCTTTGCCGTTTTGTTTTTTTATGATTTCGTCAAGGATAACGCTTCTGCTTTATTGTAGTCTGCTTTATTGTAGCCGAACTCAGAAGAAATGTCTGACGTAGGACTGACACTAACCTGTCTGGCTGGGGGTTCCTCTACAGTAATAAGAGTGGCGCACGCTACGTACCGCTGGGATCTTCGACGTGATTGGCTGTGAAGTCTTGAGAGATATCTGCTGCTACCAGTGAGCGCAAGCGGTTGGTCAGTTTTGAGGGGAATGGATATCTGGCGTCTTTGTTTTGCCACCAGAGAGGGGAGCGATTCGGTCCTTGCTCGTGCAGGCTTTGGACGAGGATGGCACTCAAACGTTGGTAATAGCGGATAAAGTCTGCTGGCTTAGCAAAGCCGTAGCGGGAGAACATGTCAGCGTCTCTCTGTTCAGCTCTCCGTTTTAGGCCAAGCATCACCTGTCCTACGTCTAGCTCGTGCATCACTCTGCTTTCACTCCACACCCACAGGACATTGGGGGTAGCAGGCGACAATTGGCCAAACTTTTCACAGACGACATCGGCCAGACGACGGCTCTCATAGCGCCGGATGAGGTCAGTTTGGTTCTCTAGGCTGGATTCGCTGCTAGCGTTTTCCTGCTGATAAAGCTGCTGCTCCTGTTGTGAGATGCGCAGGCGGGTGACTTCCACATGGAAGGTCGTATGCGTTCTAAAGGTCACAGCGAGGTCGGCACTACGACCTTGCTCCTTGGCGTAGGGTTCATAGGCGACTGCAAACTTCGGCTCCTGCAGGAGAAGATAGGCTGTGCGCAGCTCACAGTAAACGTTATATGTCTCTTGTACATCCCGGCTCATTCTGACCTTTTTGCGGATTTTACGCTGGTACGTTTGCGCAAACGTCATAAATGGCTTTGATGTCGCCACCCACTGCTCAAAGGGCTTGAAGAGTGGGTTGTGCTGGCCCTCGAAGAGATCATCAAGAAGCAGTTGACCCGCTGCCGTCAGATTGTGCAGCAAAGGAGATGTTGGAAGTTTACCTTTGGTAGCCATCGGCATGGCCCTTTTTCATCCGGCTAACTCAAGCTGCGACCTAAGCAGTGGATAGAGATTGTCATTCCGCGCCCCGCGGGGCGCGGAATGACAGAGTATATGACAGGTTCAGCAGCAACTTGAGTTAGGTTAGTACAATCTCCACGCGCACCCCGGCTTCCTGATCCTCAACTTCTACCAGTTTGCCGGTGATACCAGCATCAATCGCGGCCTGAACTTGCTCTAGCTGGCTCTGTGCTGAACTGGGCAGCCAATTCACAATCAACTGCACGAGTCCCACAGGCACGGTTACATTCACTTTTTGCCGGCTAGAACCCAGATCACTCACGCGTACTTGGAGGTTGCGCGAGCTATCAAATACGCTAGGGCGGGGCTTATTCTCTGTCTCTTTACGCCCGCTCAATGCCGCCAACAATCGTGCGCCATCCTCGGCAGAAATTTTGCCCTGCTCTATCATGCGCAGGATTGTAATTCGTTCGGCACTGCTCGCCATACCATCCTCATCGATCATCGCAAACTCCGGTGGAGGTAGCACTGTCGCTACCTCCATAGGCTCCAATGGTAGCATAGAACACCTCGTTCTTCCTACTGTTTCGGCTGGGTGTCCTCACTCATTCTCCCATCGCCGCAATCAACTTTTCGGCTTGTTCCACCGAAATCTTCCCCTCTTCCAACATGCGGAGAATCAGCATGCGTTCCTCTGTCGAAACGGGATTACGTCTGGGCTTTGGGGGAGTGGGGGGAACCGGTGGCACGGGTGGAACGCGGG
>CAMPHP010000134.1 GCA_946885925.1 uncultured Litorilinea sp. | reverse complement strand
GATTTCCCGTGGGGTTGTAGTTGCCGCGATGGCGAGCGCGGCAGCCGTGCCAGCCGCTTGGCCCATGCCCATTGCGGTTGCGGTCACCCGGCTTGACGCTAACGCCTCCGAAGTTGCGGAATGACAGCGCCCTGCCACCAACAGATTCTCGAAATTGCGCGGGAGCAGCGTGCGATAGGGGATGTCATAGGGAGGGGTCCAGGGAATGTCATGGTAGCCAGGTTCGGTGGCAGGGTGGCGGTCCAAACGCCATGCGCCCAAGACCACTACATCATCATGGCGGTGCCCACAGCGCACATCCTCGCCGGTCAGCACATAATCACCGACAATGCGGCGTGATTCCCGCGCGCCCGCAACTGGCCCACTGGTCATAAAATAGGAGTCGGCGAACTCAGGAAGTTCGGCTTTCCAAAGTTCAAACATGCGCCAAGCATCTTGACGCCCACGGATTTCGGCTTGCGTCCAGTCGGCGGGCACAGTGTTATCACCCGGTATGCGCGTGGCATTGAAATAGACATCGCTGCCCGAGAAGGTTGCGGGATAGGGTCCGCCATAGAGTCCAATATCGCCTCGCTCATAGGCGGCTTGTAAGACTTGGGCGCAACGCCTGCGTAGCTCAAAGCTCGGTTCAAGATTCCCAATGCGAAAATGTAAGCTCATTGGCTGCAAGGAGTCGGCTTTTTCGGTTGCAGCACCAGCCCAGGCAGCAATATCGCCATCTCCGGTACAGTCGATCACCACCTTGGGCTGGATCGCAACCAGACCCGCCTTATTGCTGATGAGCACGCTTGTCACCCGCCCGTCGCTGGCGATCACATCGGTGACTTGAGAATGGTATAGGATTTCGATCCCGGCGTCCATGAGAATTGCATCCGCCGCGCGCTTAAAGCGTTCGGGGTCGCAGCGGGGAATCACCCGTTCGGGGTGCATCTCCACAAAGGAAAGGTCGCCATTCACGTTATAACGCAAATGGGGACCCTGACCAGGGGCGATCACCTGCATGCGTTCGAGCATCTCAAAGACAATGCCACCGACCGCGGGGGTTCCCGTCCGCTCATCGACAAAACCGTCAAACGCCGAGCCGATGATGGCAGTAAAAAAGCCTCCGGCAAAGCCGTTGCGCTCGACAACCATCGTTTTGGCCCCACCGCGCGCAGCAGCCACAGCCGCGCCGATGCCCGCCAGCCCGGCCCCACAGACCAGTACATCCGGCGTGGCAACAATCGGGATCTGTTTGCTATAGGTGAGCATTGTCTCTTTGTCCTCACAATCCATGTATACGTAGCACAAGTTGCCACCTGTACGCGACACTCTGTTTTGTCATGCTGTGTCCCGGTGGCTCCCGGCCTTGTCATGCCGGTCTCCCCTGTAAGGGCAGGAATCTCTCTGGGTAGCGCGGTTGGGCAGAGAGAGCCTTGCAGGGTGACAAACCGCGCATTCTGTCATGCTGGAAGCATCCCTCTGCCAACCACCAGAGCAGAGAGACCCTTCCAGGGTGACAGAGCCGCGCGTCCGTCATGCCGCAGGCATCTCTCTGGGCCAACGTGGGCAGAGAGACCCTTCCAGGGTGACAGAGCAGGTTGGCCTGTCATGCCGTAGGCATCTCTCTGGGCCAACGTGGGCAGAGAGACCCTTCCAGGGTGACAGAACCGCGCGTCCGTCATGCTGGAAGCATCTCTCTGGGCAGCGCGGCGGAGCAGAGAGACCCCTACGCGCCCTGGGGGCACCCGACAGGCGTACTGAATTCTCCACAGCAGAATATCGCTAAGATACGATCCAAGTAAGCTACGATCCAAGGTGGCAATCTGAGTCACTTAATACTCCCGTTCCATCGGGCCGACGGGCACTTCGATCAGCGCCGGGCGTTTGGCGGCTAGGGCTGCACAGAGGGCATCGCCAAGCTCGCTTGCACCGTGGGCACGCGTGGCCCATGCGCCAAAGGATTCGGCCAATTGCACAAAATCGGGGTTGTGGAGCCGTGTGCCAATCACCCGCCCATCAAATTCTTCTTGTTGGGAGCGCATCACATTGCCATAGGCATTATCATTAAAGACGACGACGACTGTCGCAATCTCATTCTGTACGGCAGTCGCCAACTCCTGGGCATTGTATAAAAAGCCACCATCCCCACAGACCGCCACCACCGGGCGGTCGGGCGCACCCAATTTCGCACCCAACGCTATCGGCCATGCTGCACCCAGTGTTGAATGGACTGATGCCGTGAGATAGGCGCGCGGGGCATAGGTGGGCCAATAGTTGCGCGAGTAGTAGCCCATCTGCGTCATTCCCTGTGCCAACACCGTATCGTCGGGCAGGGCGGCGCGCATGGCTTGCATCAAATCCCACTGCGGCTGAAGCTGCTTGACGGGATCAAAACGGGCCGCACGCAGCGCCGCAACCTCTTGCTCCACATGCGGGCGCACCGGAGCCAGATCTCTTGTTGCTGCCAATAACGCATCGAGTACAGCCGCCGCATCACCCAGCAATGAGACGCCAGACGCACGCTTGACCACAGCCGGATCCACATCAATGCGGATCACCTTGGCTGGAACCTGGCTCAAATCTTTGCTCATGCCCACTGCCACAATTACATCGGCAGCGTTGATGGCTTGGCGCAAGGGGGCATAGCGCAACTCGGCAAAGCCCAAGGCTAATGGATGGCGATCCGAGAGCGCGCCCTTGCCGCTGCGCGTGGTGGCAACGGGTGCGCGCCACCGTTCCGCCAGTGCCTTGACTTGCTCCCATGCTCCGGCGCTCATCACCCCGCTCCCTGCCCAGATCAGCGGGCGCTCCGCACCAGCGATCAGCGTCGCGGCCTGGTCGAGCAGTTCAGGCACGATCTCGTCCGTTAAGGGTGCAGCCGTGGGTGCAGCGGTTTGCACGCCGCCCATCGCAGCCAAGACTGCATGAGAGACTTCCAACCCAACGGGACGCGGGCGGCCTGTTTTGGCTTGACGCACAGCCTCTTGCACCAACCCAGATATCTCATCCACACTGTTGGCCTGTGCCGACCATTTGGTCAGGCTGCGCAGCACAGGCGACACCTCTTTGGAGCCACTGCGCCCATCCAATTTATCCGGACTTGTAATCACCAGCATCGGTGATGAACAAGCATGGGCCGTTGCCATCCCTGCGGAAGCATTGAGCAGCCCTGGGCCTGGCAGCACAAGCGCCGCGGCCAACTCGCCAGTCACGCGGGCATAGCCATCCGCCATATAGCTAGCCGCCTGTTCATGGCGCAAGGAGACATAGCGTATGCGCGGGTGCTCGTAGAAGGCGTCTACTGCCTCATACTGACCGGCCCCAGGAACTCCCAAGACCAAGCGTATACCTGCCTGGTCGAGCGCATGCATCAGCGCGTGCCCCCCATTCACCTGCGCCATCTCTCTGCCTTTCTAGCGTCTGTGTCCTTGCCGTAAGCCATCTCAAATTTCGCGTTTGTCATTCCGACGGGTCTGCGAGGAGGAATCTCCTTTTGAGTCAGATGAGTCACGACAATTGAATATCAAACAAGTGACAGGCATTGCCACCCAAGATTTGGGCCAATGCTTCATCAGGCCAATTACACTCGCGCACAGTCTCCAAGATGAGCCCAATATCCACCCACGGATGGTCCGAGGCAAAGAGCAGCCGTTCGGGGCCAGCAAACTTGTAGGCATAATCAAGCGCCAGTGCTGAGGGTGAAACCAAATCCAAATAGACCTGGCTGTAATAGCTGCCGGGCGGTCGTGTAATGTGGTCGCGCCCGCGCCGCTTTATCTCGGTCTGTTCCTCGACGCGGCCCATCAGATAGGGCAGCACGCCACCCGCTTGAGGATGCACTACTTGCAAGGTCGGGTGTCGTTCCAACACGCCGCCTAGAATCAACCGTAACATGCCCACGCTTGTATCCACCATAAAACCGAGCATGGGGATCATTGCATAGTCGCGGATAGTGTTGCCCCAGGTTGGCACAGTAGGATGCAGCACCAGCGGCACACGTCGCGCAGCGACATGGGCATAAAAAGGTTCCAGCGATGGGTCATCAAGCGGCATCCCAGCGATATGCGAGGGTAGAAAGACGCCGCGCATGTCCAACTTGTCAAGGGCGCGGTCGAGTTCGGCAATGGCCGCGGCAACATTGGGCAGGGAGAGCACGGCCAATCCCACAAAGCGGTCAGGGTGGCGGTCGCAAAGCTCCGCCACGGCATCGTTGGCAACGCGTGCGCCTTCTTCTGCCAGTTCTGGCCCCAGCAAATCAGGCGTTGGCAAGTTGATGCTTAATATGCTCACATCCACGCCCGCGGCGTTCATATCCGCCAGCTTGCGCTTCAGGCTGTAATCTTCCACACGCAGCGCAAAGCGTTGCAGATGCTCGCCGTTGGGCGCGTGATAGTCGAGCGTAAAAACGCCATCCCCACCCGTGGCGCGTACCGCACCTCCTTGGGCGCGGGTCAGCAGGTTGGCGTAGGCGTCGGGGAATACATGGGTCTGGCAGTCAACAATGGGTATGGCGGTAGACACGATTGATTGGTTTCTAGCTAGGAGGCGGACTTAACCTTCCTCGGAGCCACCCGGAGGGTTCCCGGCTTCGAGGAGGATGGTTGGCGACCCAAGAATTGCAGCAATTATCTCATTCTCCCAGCCAACGGCGTGCTCGTTCATCGGTAAGCAGCTCGTCATAGGCGACCGCGCGCAGGCTTACTTGGAAACTTTCACCCTTGGCCAACCGGCGTGACTGCTCCAGCATCGGGTTAAAGGTTGCCAATCCATAATCGCGTACGAACCATTCATGCCGCCGCTCTCCTGGCACTGCCAGTAACAGACCAAAGCGCTGTGCCCGTGTGGATTGTTGATAGGCAACATAGTCACATGCTTGTTGCAGCGCAACTTCAGCCTTGCCCCGTCGCCCCCCATCGGCGATCACCTCACCACCCAATATCGTCGTCAAGCGCGGATCGACGCGCACGCAGATCGCGCCAAATTTGCTTGCTTCATAGATGAACGAGCCATAATTGGCTGTTTGGGTGCTGGTCACTTGGCAGACTGTACCATCTTCCACTGCATAGAAGTCAATGGTACGCGTCTCGTCTAGCACCGGCATGCCATCCCCTGCACGCCACGTCGCCTGCAAGGTAAAGCGTACCCCTCGTTCGTGACTTTCTATTTGGGGCAAACCGATGGTATCAATCCGTCCCATGTTCGTAAAGAGTTTTTCACCGGGTCGGCGCTCCGGCGGCATCGGCCAAAAATGCACAGTTTGACCATTCACATGAATGGGGCCTTGTGCCACCCACATGCCATTGTGAAAGGGGTGATCAAAGGGGAACTCCTGCAAGACGGTTAGCCCGCGTGGGGTGTAGAGTGGATAGACCCAGGGGCGATAATAATTGGCTCCCACCCCACCCAACCAACGACCTGTTTGCGTATCCTCCACCATAAATCCAAACTGGTCGTGATCGAGGTGCTGTATGGCATTGTAGGACATGCGTCCTGCTTTCTAGCTTGCAGACTCACACAGAAAGTAGCGAGTCAATAATTTTGGCATTATCCAAAGGCAGCGGCAAAACGGGGATTGCCCGCAACTGTCACCGGCGCGCCTGTTGTCACGGAATCTATGCCCGCGCTGAGCAGAGCGAATACGGCGAGGTTGGCCCGCCCGGAGAAAGGGGGCTTGCTGCCATCCGCCAATGTCCCGTGTGCCAGGTAATGTCGCCAGTGTTCAAAGAAAGGCAACCACGGGCTAATGGCCGGACGGCCTTCGTCCAGATCATAGGGCGACCACTCACCATTGCGCGGCGCGGTCTCATAGGCCATTGTGTCGTTGCTCATGTGCAGCCCGCGACAGCGCAGCGCGCCCTGTGACCCCTCTAGCCGTAGTTCATAGAGATCCGCTTGGGAGGAGAAGCCGCCGTGATAGAGCATATGCAGCTTGCCACCATCCGGGTTGCTAAAGTGGATCAAACCGTTGATGGTGCATGGCCCGGCGTAGACAGACCACGAGGGTTGGAAACCATCCACCATGATCCATTCGGGTGCTTGACCTGGAAAGAGGGACATGAGCGAATCGAAATGGTGACAGGACATCTCGTAGAGCGCAGGCTGCTCCATCTTTGCCAGATTCAATGCCTTGTGGCGCGGCTTGGCGTTGAGAAAGTTCACCATCTCGACGCTGCCCAAGGCTCCCGTGGCGAGATAGCCGCGCACGCTGCTGTAATGACGATTATAGCGCATCTGCTGCCCCACGCAGAGGCTGCGGCGCACGCTCTCAGCGAGTTCGACCAACTCCACGGCTTGGGCAAAATCATTGGTGATTGGCTTGGCGACGAGCACATGCATCCCCGCATTGAGCGCGGCACGCACTTGGGCATAGTGTAGTTCGGATGGTGTGTTGATGAGTACAACATCCGCCTCAACCGTTGCCAGGGCGCGCTCCAAATCGGTGAATAGCGCATTCTCTGCCAGCCCTAATTTTTCCTTGGCGGTATCAAGTGCCTGGGGGCGAATATCGACCACAGCCGCGGTACGATACCAAGGCTGTTGGCCCAGGAATTTGAGCATTGTGTTACTGATGCCCCCCATCCCCACCACCACGGCGCTTACCTCTCCTACAACAGGCGCAAAAGGCATCACATGGGTTTGTGTCTGGTTCATGTGCAAGGTCTACCTATCTAGTTAACGGCTCTCGTTAACGGCTGTGGCGCGGATTCAATGCGTCGTTGAGACCATCGCCAAAAAAGGTGAAGCCGAGCAGAATCACGCCGATAGTGATTGCGGGTACAACCATAAGATGGGGCGCGGTGCGCCAGAGCGTCAAGCTATCCGAGAGCATACTGCCCCAACTGGCATTGGGCGGTTGGATGCCTACACCCAAGAAGCTCAATGAGGATTCCAAGACCAATGCGCCGCCGATCCCCCCTGTGACAGCCACCACGAGGGGGCCAATGGCGTTGGGTACAATATGGCGCAGCATGATGCGCAGCGACGATGCCCCGGTAGAGCGCGCGCTTTCGACATAGATCGTGCGGCTGATCCCCAACACCTGGCCGCGCACCAGGCGCGCATAGCCAGGCCAGCTAATCAGGGCCAACGCACCAAAGACAATCACAAAGTCGAGCCAAAGCGTGTTGAGATAGAACGGGTTGCGTGTCTGCTCATACATGAACTGAAACCAACTTGTGATCGGGCGCTTGAGCGATGTGTTTACTAGCATTGCCAAGAGCAAGCTAGGGATCGACATGGTGACATCGGTTAGCCACATCAGTAGTTGGTCAACTTTCCCCCCTAAAAAGCCCGCAGTGGTTCCCACCAAAATACCCAGTGTCAAGCTAATGGTGGTGGTCGTGAAGGCGACGATGGCTGCTGTGCG
>CAMPHP010000133.1 GCA_946885925.1 uncultured Litorilinea sp. | reverse complement strand
GCATAGGGCAGCTTCACCTGAAGACCGTCCGGCAGTGCGCGGTTTTGGGGAACGTGAAGATAGCCACAGGTGATGGTGTGACCTTCTTCCAATTCCTCGGGCACAGGCAGCGGGCACTCAGCGGAATGGAGTGTACGCGGGTAAAGGGGAGAGCTTACACAGCCGCCCAGCAGACAGATCAGAGCGTATAGAAGCCAGATAGGTCGCAAGCTATATTGGCTCAACCAAGTATAATAGGTGCCATAGGAGAGTACATGGCGATTTGGTGTAGTCACAACCGCATTATACCTTAGCCACACTTACTTTTAGAGGGCTGGCAAGCCATAGTTGGCAATTAGGAGACAGCTATGCAATTCGATCCACGTGACCCAACGTTTCGACTCGACCCCTATCCTACCTACGCCTTACTGCGCGAGCACGCGCCCATTTACTATTGGCCCGAGTGGAGAATTTGGTTTGCTTCCACCTATGCCGACTGTGCTGCATTGCTGCGCGATCCACGCCTGGGACGTGAACAGTTGGGAACAGCAGCTCCACCGCCGAGCCAAAGCGCTCTAAACATGATGATGTCGAATTGGATGTTGCTGCGCGATCCACCCGACCACACACGCCTGCGCGGGCTGGTGCATAAAGCCTTTACCCCACGCATTGTGGCCCAAATGCAAGAACGCATCCAGGAAATTGCCGACGACTTGTTGGATCAGGTGCAAGAGCAAGGACAGATGGACCTCGTCGCTGATTATGCCTATCCATTGCCTGTGACCGTTATCTGCGCGCTGCTCGGTGTACCTGCTGCCGACTATCCGCGCTTCCATGTCTGGTCAGATGCGATTGCTCGCGCGCTCGATTTGACCGATGTCACTGAAATCTATGACCAAGCGTCAGTCGCCGCGGGGGAACTCACGGCCTATCTGGATGAGTTGTTAGCCGAACGCCGGAAGCGGCCCCAGGCCGATCTCTTCTCGGCTTTGGTCGCAGTAGAAGAACAAGGACAACATTTGAGCCGTGAGGAACTCTTTGCGACTTGTGCATTGCTGCTCATCGCCGGACATGAGACAACGGTCAACCTGATTGGCAATGGCACGCTGGCGATGTTGCGCCATCGCTCTCAATGGGAATTGCTGGTCGACAATCCAAGCTTGGCTGAATCTGCCGTTGAAGAACTGCTGCGCTATGATGGCCCTGTGCAGCTTACGGGGCGCATGGTCAAAGAGGAGTTTTCCTATGGTGAGCACAAATTCAAAGTTGGGGAGCAGATCGCCTTCTTGCTAGGTTCTGCCAATCGCGATGCAAGGCAGTTTGAAGACCCTGACCAGCTAAATCTCACCCGCAATGACCGCCACCTCGCCTTTGGCGCTGGCATCCATTATTGTTTGGGCGCGCCACTCGCTCGGCTGGAAGGGGGTATCGCCTTTGCCACGCTGGCGCGCCGCTTCCCCAACTTAGCCTTAGGCGACGACCCAATCAGCTACCGCGATAACCTCACCCTGCGCGGGCTGGAGAAGTTGCACGTGACGTTTTAGGGGGTAATCCAACCTTCCTCAAAGCCGGGAACCCTTTGAGTGGCTTCGAGGAAGGTGTTCTCGCCAATTATATTTACAAGCTATACTCGTAGTTCAAGCCATCAGGCCAAACGCACCGTGGTTCATAGCCGAGAATACGGCGCGCAGGCTCCAGATCCAGCCGTTCCGTGCGCGCGGGGATGCTGGTAGCGAAGACGGTCACAGCCTCACCAGGCTTTGGATTGGGTGATTCAACCACCCGTTCAAAGAAGCGTTGGGCATCGGCATGGCTAAAGAAACAATCTGGCCCAAGAGAGCTAGCCTTCACTCGATTGGCTTCGCCGGGATTGCGCGGCAGCCAGCCAATACGCACATTGATCACCGCCATATTGTGGACGCGGGCATACATCTTGCCCATCTCCTCGGCCCAGACTTTAGCCAGTGCATAGTGGTTGACTGGCGCGGGGCCATCTTCAATGCGAATCAGACGGTCGCCGCCTTGATGCCCGGTAACGGTCTGCATCGTGCTTGCCATCGCAAAGCGCTGCACACCAAATTCGCGCGCGGCATCAAAGACATGGAACAGCCCGCGTACATTGGGTTCGAGCAAGACATCAATGAAATCAGCGTCGTTGGGATACGCGCCCAAATGGATCACCACTTCCATGCCTTCTACGGCGCGGCGCACCGCATCCCGATCACTCAGGTCGCCAACAACATGGTCCTCTAAATCCGGACTGGGGTCGAATGCAAAACCACGCACACAATGACCGCGGGCAGATAGCCACTGCACGACTGGCCTGCCAATTGCGCCCGTAGCGCCAGTGACGAGCACCCGCTTGGGCTGAACTGCTATTTCACTCATCGTTCCTCTTCTGTATTTTGTCTCTATCTCTCAAAAATTTCGCTTTCAAAGCAATTCATAAGAGATAAGCTCTATTATTTAGAATCAAACAAGAGGGCCAATGGCTTGCCACTGGCCCAGCTCGCAGATTCATATAGTGAACTCGTACAATTAACCTCGTACAATTAACCTCGTACAATTAATCTCATACAATTAACCTAGCAAACAACAGGTCATTGAGACCTACATATCACCTTGTTCATGCTGTAACTTAGTTCATGCTACAACTTATACTCGAAGTTGAGTCCATTAGGCCAAACGTCCTGGGGCTTGTAGCCAAGAATGTGGCGTGCTGGCTCCAAATCCAAGCGTTCAACATGGGCGGGGATGCTGGTGGCAAAGACCGTTATGGCTTCGCCAGGGCCAGGATTGGGCGATTCAACCACCCGTTCATAGAAACGTTGGGCGTCGGCGTGGCTAAAGAAGTAATCGGGGCCTTCTGCATTGGACTTAAGCCCATCCGCCTCTTCAGGGTTGCGTGGCAGCCAGCCGATGCGAACATTAATCACCGACATGCCGTGCACACGGGCATACATCTTGCCCATCTCCTCGGCCCAGACTTTGGTGAGTGCATAATGATTTGTTGGCGCTGGCCCTTCTTCAATGCGTATGGGACGCTCCGGTGTACCATGACCGTGGACAGTCTGTAGGGTGCTCGCCAGGGAAAGGCGCTGCACGCCAAACTCGCGTGCAGCATCGCAGATGTGAAAGAGACCGCGCACATTGGGTTCTAGCAGGACATCAATAAAATCGGCATCATTAGGATAGGCTCCCAGGTGGACAACCACCTCCATGCCTTCTACCGCACGACGTACCGCGTCGCGGTCGCTCAGGTCGCCAACAACGTAATCTTGCAGGCCCGGACTTGGACGGCGCGCAAAACCGCGCACTTGATGGCCGCGCTCCAAGAGCCGTTGCGCGACTGGCCCACCGATTGCACCTGTACTTCCAGTGACCAGCACTCGTTTAGGTTGGGCTGCTTGTTCACTCATGAGTTCTCTTTCCTTACCAGTTGTCTGTCTTTGATTTCTCTTTGTTTGCTATCTCTACTGACTCTCTCTACGTATTATCTCTGCGTAGTATTATCTCTGCGTACTCCCTGTTTAATATGTCTGTTTGTTTGTCGTCTCTGTTTGCTCTCTCACATTCGCAACACCATACATGCTGTGCAGGGAATGGAAAAAAGCGACAAGTTCATTGAAAGTGTACTTATAAACAATATGATTAGAAGCTGGGACAAAATTGATTGGTTCAGAAACACACGGTTGTTCGGGCTGAGTTTGTTGTGGAGCGGGTTGCTGTTGAGCGCGTTGTTGTTCTTCTCGTTTAGCACAGCCACGCCCAATCTCCGCGCAGCGACAGCCAGCACATCAACCATTGCCTTTAGCGCTGCTTCCTACACAGTGAACGAGGGCAGCGGCAGCGCCTCGGTTATGCTGGCCCTTACGCCACCAAGCAGCACACCAGTAACGGCGACAGTCTCCTCTGCCAATCTCCAAGCCCATGCCCCAGACGATTTCGTAGCCCTGCGCCAATCGCTCGTGATTGCGCCCGGTGTTGAATCAGTAACGCTACCTATCACCATTCATGATGATCCGTCAATAGAAGGGAACGAGCAGTTTCGCGTAACGCTGAGCAACCTGCAAGGCGCAACGCTCGGTGTAATCACTGAGACCGTTGTCACGATTGAGGACAATGACACCGCCTTGTTGGCAGTCAGTGATGTCACAGTGACCGAAGGGGATGGCAGCGTTTCGCTGGTGATCACGCAATCTGGCGTATCCACGCTGGATAGTATCGTAAATTTTCACACAGTACCCGGCAGTGCGACCAGCCCCAATGATTATGTCGAGACCAATGGCACAGCAATCATCCGCGCGGGCAGCACCCAGACCGTCGTTACAGTGACCTTAACAGCCGACGAGGAGGTTGAATTGGCGGAGAATTTCAGCTTCCAATTGACAGATCCGCTCAATGCTGAATTGGCGAAGGCGACTGCAACCGTGACCATCCTCGATGATGATGGCTTGCCCCAACTTGATCTGCGTGCGGCGACAGCAGACGAAGCAGATGGAACCCTCTCCTTTGTCGCCACGCTCAGCATGCCTTGGCCCCAACCAGTGCTGGCAAGCTATACCACACTCGATGGTAGTGCCATCTCACCCGATGATTATCTTTCTAGCACAGGGACTCTGGTGATTCCACCAGGCACTGTCAGCGCGATCATAGAGGTGAGCATCGTTGATGATCAGGTAGTTGAGCCGGATGAGGAGATGTTTCTTGCTCTATCAGCCCCAGGTCAAGCCACCTTAGGGGTGAACCAGGTCAAGGGAGTTATTCGCGGGGACTACGCAACGCTTTACCTGCCAAAACTCCACCGTTAGCCAGTTCCAATGAGACGCTTCCATGAAATGCACTCGTCACCCTTCATAAGCCAGCGTCTCACGCACGCTGAGGCGCGCGGCGGAACGAGCAGGGAGCAGGCTTGCGAGTGCCGAAACAACCACGGCAATCGTTAGCCAGAGAGGAAGCGCGCGCAGATCAAAGACATAGGTCAAAGGGAGCTTGGCAAAGTTCATGCCCACCGCATAGCTCATAATGCGACTCATGGGCTGTGCCAGTACAATCGCCCCGGCCCAGGCAATCACGCTGATCACAACTCCCTCCATGACAAAGAGGCGGATCACGGCTCGATCAGATGCACCGATGGCGCGCAAGACACCAATCTCGCGGCGGCGTTCCAGCACATTAATGCTCATCGTACCCATCAGCCCCAAACTGCCCACAATCGCCAACAAGAAGGCCATAAAGAGCAGGATCACTGTCACAATGTTAAAGCGTTCAGAGAAGATCACGCGGTCTTCACTGGCATTGCGTGTGGATTGCACTTGCAGCCCCACCCTTTGTAATCGGTTCTGCGCGGATTGGGCGACGCTGCGTTGGGTGGCACCATCATGTGTAAAGGTGAGAATGCGAACCATATCCGCCCGGTTTGTGCCCCCCACCTCACGCCACAGATACGATTGGTTGGTATAGACAATCGCAGGAGCAATCGGCGGCTGGAATGTTTGAATGACCCCGACAATCTCAAACGTTAATTCATCGCGCCCGATACGTACGGTCATAGGGCCACCCAGCGCCAAGTGGGGTTCCCACTGCAAGAGCGCCCTAGGCACTACCACCGCATTGCTATCTGCTGGCGTCAACCAGCGTCCAGCGATCAGGTTAGGCTGAAAGACCGCGGTCTGGGCTGGAATCCCATAGACAAACAACTGGTCGCCCTGGCTCGCGTCGGCGCGCACAGGGGCTCCCTGTCGCACGGTCCACCCTTCTTGCACCGCCACACCCGGCACTTGTTTCACCACAGCCTCAATACGACGCAGCGGATAGGGTTGGCTAAATTGGATCTGCACATCAAAGCCACGCTCGATGAGTGTTTGCTCTAGGGTGAGAAAGAGCGAAGCACGCACACTGAGAACACTCATAAAGAGCGCGCCACCCAGCGTTAAAGGAATCAGCGTGCGGATCAGCCGTCCGCGACGGCGAAAGGTATTGCGTAACGCCAAACGCATGGGGCGAGAGATTGGCAACCGCTGCTGCCACACTATCAAAGGGTGCGTCGTGGAGGCGTCCTGCTGCGGACTTTCGACCCCAGCATCTGCCAGGGCTTCATGCACGCTACGCTTCACAGTCGCAGTCACCGGAAAGAATGCCGCGGCAACCGGGGTCAACAGTCCCACAGCAATCTGCAACCCCACAACCAGCGGCGGCACGGCAGTATGGCCCAAATCAAAGTTCAACTGTCCTGCCACAAAGCTTGAAAAAGTACGCGAACCAATCGCACCCAGGGGAATGGCAAGAAAGAGCGCTCCCACCCCAAAACAGAGTACCATTGCAAGATACAACTCAGCGATCTGCATAGGGCGTGCGCCAATCGCCTTCATCACACCAATCTGCCGAGTCTGCTGCGTCAATAGCGCAGTGATGACATTGATGACCAAGAAGGCGGAAAGGACCAGCGCGAGAATTCCCAGGATGGAAAGAATGAGCAGGATGGTAGGGAGAAACTCTTCCACAAAATGTTTGCCAGGTTCGGGAACTTCAGTCCATGTCACCTCCAACCCATCGCGCTCCAACTTCTCAGTTGCAGCCTGCGCCACGCGCGTAATGTAGGCTTTGTCTTTGCGCCCTTCTGCCACCAAAATTTGCAATTGGTTAAAGCTGCGGGGCAGGCCCAGCCACTCCAGAGTATCATGCGTGACATAGGCATAGGGAACGCCTGTGATCTGCGCCGGAGGCTGATTCATGTCATGCACTAGGCCAGCGATGACAAGCGAGCGTTGATCACCCAGGCTGTTTTCCACTACCAACGCGTCGCCAACCTGAGCACCCGTTAATCCCAGCGAGTTCCGTTCAATTAGAACTTGATGGTCGGGTGGAGGCCACACCCCTTGCCACGGACGCACCCTATTGACTTGGTTGTTAGTGTAATCCTCCAAGGCAAAAAGCTGGAGATCATGCCATTCCCCGGAGGGCTGACGGTATTGGATAATGCGGCTGCTGCGTCCTTCAGCCACAGCCACTTCAGGCATACGCCGTATTGCTTCCACGGTAGGTAGGTCAAACTCGTTGACATGGAGTGTGGTGCTGGCGGGGTTCACCTCTTGATAGCGCGCGGAAAGCTCGGTACGCAAGGTAGCCCCAGCCCCAATGATCAGCCCAAAGGCAAAGATCCCGATGGCAACCGAGAGGATGATCAAGATTGTGCGCGAACGATAGAGCCAAATTCCGCGCCAGATATAGCGCCAGCGTAGACCACTCATGCAGATAGATTTCCTGGATCAACACATAGAGCCAGACGCGCCAAGGAGCAGCAGAGAGATCCCTGCGCGCCTGGGGGCACCCGACAGACCACGCGGCTCTGTCCCTCCGTAGGAGGCTCTCGGCTCCACCCCGCT
>CAMPHP010000132.1 GCA_946885925.1 uncultured Litorilinea sp. | reverse complement strand
CTTGATGATTGCACCCGCCGTACGCCTTCCCCTCTACTATTATTTCCAGCTTTATAACCGGCTCTGGCGCTATGCCAGCACCGTCGAACTGCGTAGCATTCTCTATGCCGGGGCTACCGCGCCAATTTTCATTGGTCTCATCAACTTTGGCCTGCTGTCACTGTTGGGCTTGCCCTATGTTCCATCGCGCTCGATCTGGTTGCTAGAGGCACTTTGTAGTGTCATGTTGTTGGCGGCCTCACGTATGGGGCTGCGCATCTTGGAAAGGCGAGTCCGTGCACGCCAATTTACGGTGAAAACTCCACGCGAGAGCACACTCATTATCGGTGCAGGCGATGCAGGCGCGATGATTTTGCGCGAGATCCAGCACAGTGACCATTTGGGTATTGATGTGATTGGGTTCATAGACGATGATCCCACCAAGCATCAAAGCGTCTTATTGGGCGTGCCGGTATTGGGTGGGCGGCACATGATCCCCGACTTGGTACGGCAACATGGGGTGCGCCAGATCATCATCGCCATGCCGACCGCCCCCGGCAAAGAAATTCGCCGTGTCGTACAGATCTGTGAGGAAGTCAATATCCGCCCGCGCATGGTGCCCAGTCTTCAGGCAATGGTGGGAGGGACAAGCAGCTTTAACCAACTGCGCCCGGTGGAGATTGACGATTTGCTGCGCCGTGAACCGATTGTCACGGATACCGCGGGTGTGCATAAATTGCTGCGTGGTAAGCGTGTGTTGGTGACGGGAGGTGGTGGCTCGATTGGCAGCGAACTCTGCCGCCAAATTCTGCGCTGCCATCCCGCCGAGTTGATCATCTTGGGGCATGGTGAAAACTCGGTCTTTGAAATCGAGCAGGAATTGCAGCGGAGCAGCGATGGCAGTACCAAGCTCTCGACCTGCATTGCCGACATCCGCATGGCCGACCGGATTCTATCGCTTTTTCGGCACTATCAACCCGAAGTCGTCTTTCATGCCGCAGCGCATAAGCATGTCCCGCTGATGGAGGCGAACCCTGGCGAGGCTGTGACCAACAATATCTTGGGGACACGCAATGTCTTGCGCGCTGCACAAGCAACCGAGGTACGTCACTTCGTGATGGTCTCCACCGATAAGGCGGTGAACCCAACCAATGTCATGGGGGCAAGCAAGCGTGCCGCCGAATTGTTGGTGTTGGACGCAGCCCGCCGTACAGGCAAGGCTTATGTGACTGTGCGGTTTGGCAATGTCCTGGGCAGCCGGGGCAGTGTTGTACTCACTTTCAAGCGTCAGATCGCAATGGGCGGGCCAATCACCATCACCCACCCGGAAGTGCGGCGCTTCTTTATGACCATCCCGGAGGCTGTACAGCTTATGCTCCAAGCTGCTACCTTGGGCCAAGGAGGAGAGGTCTTTATGCTCGATATGGGCGAACCTGTGCGCATTGTGGACCTTGCCACGGACTTAATTCGCTTGTCTGGGCTAGAGGTAGAGCGAGATATTGATATTGTCTATTCAGGTCTGCGTCCTGGTGAAAAGCTCTATGAAGAACTCTTCTTGGCTGGTGAGAGCTATCACACCACGGCTCACCCCAAAATTCGGATTGCGGCAGATGCAGGGCGCTTTGTCCCCGATCACCTACATAGCACAGTAGCTGCCCTAGAGCGTGTTGCGAATCATGAGGAACCTTTATCTCTACTGCAATATCTTTACACCCTCGTACCAGAGTATTATGAGGCAAAACACGCGCTGTCTGCTGCGAACAATGCGGGTAGCCAAGAGAGCACATCTGGCCTCAGTGCTTTGCAGCCTGTAGAAACTTTAGTAAGTTAGCCCAAGTTGCTACCTAGCTCGTCAATGGACTCTGTCATCCCAACCGCAGGGAGGAATCCCCTCTCTCCACCGTTTGTGCAGTGGTGGTGTGCGCTGCTCTGGGTGGAGCCGCTGTGGGTCATGCTCTTGGCGCTGCCACTCACGCTGCCAGGTTATTTTCTGCCCATACGCTATACCCCCACGCTGATCCTGTTGCTCTTTGTGGCGTGGCCGTTGCGGGGGTGGCTGGCCTGGTACACAGGGCGTTCGTTACGCCAGCCACTCCTGCTGCCGCTAGCTATGCTCGCCGTGGCGTTGGGGGTGAGCCTTGCTGTGGCCATTGATTTGCGTTTGGCTTGGCTAATGGCTGCACACTTGGCATTGGGTATGGCACTCTGCCTGTCGTTGCTCTACTGGCCTCCTGCACAACGCTGGCCGGGATTGGTGGCAGGTGGCATTATCATGGTGGCGCTGCTGCTCAGTGTGATTGGGCCTCCCCTCCTAGGTGGAGCATTGCGTTCGTCGCGCGCTGCTGCCTTCTTTGCACCCTTAACGCCGGTGGTGCAAGGGCTGGGGGAAACGCTCAATGCCAATATTCTCGCTGGCGGCATTCTGCTAGCAATTCCACTGCTGGTGGCATTGGCGCTGGCTCCGTGGGGAGATTGCTGGTGGGTGTTGCTGATTGGCGTGGCGCGTACCTTGCTGTCCTTGGGGCTGGCGTGGTGGCTGGTGCAGATACTCACACTGACCGGCAGCCGCGGCGCATTGTTAGCAACCGCAGTTGCACTGGTTTTGGTACTGCTTTTGCGCTGGCCGCGCTTGACAAGCCCGATGTTGATTTTGGCCTGCGTGGGATTGATCTGGCTCCTCTTCAACGACCCCTGGACGCAACTCAACGCAGTAATGGCGAATGGTACAGCGCACGACTATAACAGCCGCATGGAAATCTGGATACGTAGTTGGCTGGCGTTCCGTCGCCATTTCTTCACAGGCATCGGCATTGGCAGCTTTGTCCCCCTGGTTGTGGAGCAGATGGCCCCAATTCGCTTTCTGCTCCCAACGCAAGTGACCCATGCCCACAACTTGCTCTTACAAGTGGGGGTAGATCTAGGCGTGCTTGGCGTAGCAGCCTATGCTGCGTGCATGATCATAAGCGGCATTTGTGCCTACCAGACATGGCAGCAGGGTAATCTTTGGCGGCGAACACTGGCAGGCGGTGCGCTGGCTGCGCTGGCCGCGCTCAATGTGCATGGTCTGCTTGATGCGCCGTTGTGGAATTCCAAAGTTGCCTTCCTCCCCTGGCTTCTCTTTGCCCTCTGTGTCTTGCTGTCCATGCCAACCCATATGGTGTCAAGGCAAGGTGCGTTTGATCAGAGGCAAGAAGAAGGGTGAGCCATTCACGAGGACAACTTGCGAAGCCGTATCGTTCTCTGCAGTTGCATCAGGGAAATTTGCCTGGCTGATGGTTGCCCAGATGCGATAACTCGTCGGGTCTGCGCCCTCACTCTCCGCCCAGGGAACAGAGAATTTCTGCGTTGTGCCACACCCCGCCGCTGTAATCGCTAGATCCTCTCCAATTTGCACAGCCGTAGATAAGGTTTGCCCCACATAGAAGCGTAGAATGGCTTGCGTTGGTGCGAGCCGGTTGCCGCTATTGCCAATGGTCGCTACAACACGACGGGGTGATTCGGCGATTTCCAGCGACAGCAAAGCGAGGTCACTGCTTTCTTCTTGTTGCGCCGCGATGTCGCGAAATTGTTGGCCTATGCTGGAGAGTACAAAGGGCGGTGTCATGGGGTTGTTTGCGTCGGTACTTTGATAGAGATGGCCGTTGAAGTCGGGGTCAAAGGTGCTAAACCATGCAAAACGCTGCACCAAACGATTTTCATCGGCAGGATACCCGATGCTCTCATCTGTGGTTGTGAGCATATAGTCAAAGGTCTCGCGCATATAGCGATTGACGACGTTGGGTGGAAAGCCAAAGACTGGCGGCATCAAAACGCCATATTCGGTCACATAAAGCGGTGCATTGCGATAGCCATTCGCTGCCATCCAGGTACGAAAGCGCTGAATCCCTGCGGTAAATAAGTCGAGCCGCGCATTATCCTCTGGCGTTAAGACTTGTCCATCGGTCGCATCTAGCCCCGGTGGAATCTCAGCGCCCCAACAGACATTTAGATCATTGTCATAGGCGTCGCAACTGCGCTCATTGAGCAAAAAGGCATGAAGGGCCCAACCATCCACGGGCATGGGCGCGTAATAGCGCGCCTGGTAGGCGGCAAGTACCCGATCCAGATAGGCCAACCGCAAAGGGGTTGGCTGAACAATTGCGCCTGCCCAAACCTGTGCCGTGGGGTCTTTGCTCTTGATCTCTGTATAGGCGTCGTGGTAGATGTAGGCGTAGTGTTCGGGCAGTACATCGTTCTGTAGCTCGCGCCGGTCCGGCTCATTGCCGATGATATAGATACCGCCCGGATGCGCGGCAATGGTCTGATCCAAAGCCGCACCTTTCGGATTGTAGCCATATTCTCCTTGTGCGTTGTCAAAGACACTCACGACCATTGCATACTCTGCCCCGTTGTTTGCTGGAGGCGAGGGGGCCGCGCGATAGTCGATATACCATCCTGCGCGCAGGGGAATTATATTGAAATCGTCAATGTAAAAGGGCGCACCAGCGAATGAGGAGACGTTGATTCCCAGGCGGCATAGGGGCGCGGGATCTGTTGCTGCTAGTTCTGCCTCCTGCGGCTCTTGCTCATACGACCCTGCTGCTACAAGGGGCATTGCTAACGCTAGCGGGCTGCCCTGGGGTGCAAGACAGCCTGCAAGGGGTATGGCGAGCAGCAACAAGAGCATGACTGCCCATTTGAGATGCGCGATGCAACGATGATTTTGATTCATCAGGATAGATCCTTCGTAAGTTTATGTCGGGCTTATAGGGCTGGCGCGGGTCAGGGGTGCGATGTTTAGTCTTGTGGCGACCAGATGAGTTGCCCTTGCACCATGCTTGTCTCGAATTGAGCGTCACCATGCTGAAGATGGAGGGCGAGCGGGTGTCCCTGCTTGTCGTTGTACCACCAACTGGTAGTTCGTCGGGCGTAATGTTGGGGGGAGTCGGTAACGCAAAGTCACCCTGTGCTGTGTGCCGGGATTGAGCACAAAATAACCTGCAAATTGCTGCGTGCCCTGTTCGGCGCGGCGGCTGGTAATTGTGGCATCAATCCAGCCTTGTGCGCTCAATAGTTCGCTGCCTGCCGGTACATAGACCCGGCTGTAGTTGAAATAGCAACGCGCCATCATGTCCTCGTAGCGCGCACCATAATAGGATTCGGCGCGGCAGATGGGATCGTTTACGTTGACGGGATGGCTATAGGTCAGCGTCAGTGTTGCCTCGGCCCCAAGTGCAGCATCATCGGGCCATCTGATCTGGTAGTCTAACGCGCGACTCAAGACAGCATCCACTTTGTTATAACCCATATTAGTATCAACGACAGCGAGGAAATCAGCATTGGGTAAAGGACGCAACGCGCCATCCCACGCCTGTTCGTTTAGGATGGTTTGCCCCACCGGATTAAAGAGCCGCACCTGCACAGAGCGCCTGTCCAATGCCTGCACAATGCCTGCTGCCAGCGCCGCAGGGTCTACGGCTTTCTGTTGAAGCCGCACAAAAGCAGCCTGGGTGAGTTGCCCGATAAAGTCCTTGCGCTGGCTCCACCAATCCCCTTCAACGTTATCTTCTTTATTCTCTTTATCTTTTGTTCTATCTTCGATGGCGGGCGCACTGGCGTCCGGTGAATTTGCTGGGTCATTCCAAAGTTGAACGAGGGCTTGTTCTACATTGGCCTGCGTAATGGGCATGGTCGATCCGTCAATTGTGAGGTGACCAAGGGCTGGTAAGACAAGTGCCACGGCATCCAGATCAATGGTGATGATGCCATCCACAGCCAACCCTGTATGCTGCTGGTAGAGAGTGCGGATGACGTCAGCGGCAGAGGGTAAATCAGGCGACCAGTTGGCATCGCGCAGGGTGAGCAGTTCAATACCCATATAGTCACGCATCGGCTCCGGGGCCGGAGGATAAGCTAGGTCATGCGAGAAGATGGCGTAGCTATCCACAAATTCGACGTTACGCAATTCCCCTTTGACAAAGGTAGCAGGAGCAACCGCCGAAATAAAACCACCCGTAGGGCGTAGCTCATGGTTGTTCTGAACCAGAATCAAGTAGGTGACGGGTCGTGTCACACCCAGCAAATTATCCCACTCACTCCCCATTTGGGTGGCAACCGTGGCGAGTTCTACCAAGGCATGCAGTTGGCGCAACCTTTCCCCGGCGGCTCCTTCTATCTGCGCCAGAGGCAATGCTGCCAGGTTTGCTTCTAGTGCGCTGAGGTCACCGGCGAGTGGAGCAATCACTGGCCCCAGTGCAACCCACTCTTCCACACTCGCCCGGCTGCTGCTGGGAATTGTTGCGGCTTTGATCAACGCTACCCCTTTGTCGAAGACAACCGCAGCCTCTTCACCTGTGGCAATCAGTTGATCTGCCTGCGCCAAAAGTGGGCCATAGCCGGGTACAAACTCGAATTGAGCAAGTAGGGGCATCAGCGGCTTTAGGGTCGCATGTAGATGGTTCAAGTTGGTTGTAATCGCTGTCACTGCGCCCTGTGCTGCCTGGAGATCTGCGGGATGGTCTACAGTGCGTAAAACAGTCACCAACTGGCGCGATGTAACATAGGTTTGATAGGCAGCAAAAGCGACCCGAAGTGGTTGGAAAAGAAGGAGAATTGCCAGTAACAGAAGCACAACCCAGCGCAAGAGGAGGGGACGCAAGCGAGTTGATTTAGAGGGGATTGACACTGGAGATTGCGTCACAGAGTTCTGCATAGATCGCATCTAATTGCTATAACAGGCCGGGAGGCTGGCTCGTTTGCATCTACTCACCGGATCGCCCGCGAGCTTCAAGACCAACACGCGGTTGCTCAGAGGCTACGATTGTGGCTATTTTAACCGAGTCTTATCTTTTTAACCAGGGGAATTGCCCGCAAGTTTCACAGCCTACACTAGCCACTTTTACGTCGAGGCGATTGCGAGTACAATACAGCCTGTTGGCGAACTCTCTGCCATGAACCACAGACCGGGACCGTTGTAGGGCAACGGCAACTTCCACGGAACCGGGGTTCGGAGAGAGTGCGTCTCTTGCTGGTCTGTTGGTCCTATCCATCGCCGTTGACGGGCAAGCATGCACCCGCTCTTGTGGCTATTTTGGAATCGAGTTGAAGGTAGGTTACGCGCTGCCTGGCGGGTGTTGATCCATCTGGTCTGTTATCTCTATGCCCCGCCGCTTCTTAACTGGGCCGTCGGTGAGCCAATCAGCCGAGCCTTGGCACGCGCTCTGCCAGAGCTAGCTGTCTTGAGCGATCGGCTGACGCTCTTTGGGCTCCGTTTGATCGCGGTTTTGATCAGCACCTGGCTGGTCGTCCGTTTTATTGACCGCCGCCCTTGGAGCCAGATGGGGTTGCAGTTCAATCGTAATTGGTGGACAGACTTGCTCTTTGGCTTATTCCTCGGCGCATTTCTGATGACCTTTGTCTTTGCTGTCG
>CAMPHP010000131.1 GCA_946885925.1 uncultured Litorilinea sp. | reverse complement strand
AAGTAGTCAGCCATGCCCAATACGGTCCCGGTCCGGTGAGCAACTTTGTCATGATCGCTGGCTGCACCAACGGATCACATGGCGGATCACATAGTAGCATAGTGCATGTCCTCTATTGTCATAACTACAGCCGCTGCTTCTCCATGTACAGCACGGACGACGGTGCCACCTTTTCCACGCCTATAGAGATTACGGAAAGCATGTTCGCCTTTCGTGAGCGTTATCCGTGGCGAGTTCTGGCTTTTGGACCGGGACATGGGATTCAGCTTGAAAATGGACGGTTAGTGGTTCCTGTGTGGATGTCTACAGGGGCAGGCACGGAGTTCGGCGCTGGCAAATTGGGACATCGTCCGTCTGAGGCAGCCACTATCTACAGCGATGACCACGGCCAAACGTGGCAATGTGGCGAGACGATTGTCCACACCGATGAACGCTTCCGCAACCCCAGCGAGACGGTTGCGGTACAACTGAGTGATGGCCGCGTGCTCGTGAATATCCGTACAGAGGGAGATGAAAATCGCCGGCTGATCTCAATCAGTGCCGACGGTGCTCATGGTTGGAGCAATCCATATTTCGATGAGGCACTGCTAGAACCTGTGTGTATGGGGAGCATTACTAAACTCCATGCGAAGTCCCCACAGAACACCAACTATATCCTCTTTGCCAACCCTGACAATCTAGAAAATGAGTTGGTCGCAGCGGGCGGCAGCTTGGCCCGCGACCGCAAACGGCTGACGGTCAAACTTAGTCCCGATGATTGCCAAAGCTGGCCTGTCTCACGCATCCTCGAGGCTGGCCCGTCCGCTTACTCGGATCTAGCGACTACACCCGATGGAACCATCCTGTGCATCTATGAAAATGGCATGGTAGATCGCATGACCGACACCCGCTATATCACCGTCGCGCGCTTCGACCTTGCGTGGGTGGAGCATGGCAGCTAGATGTGAAAGTACCACTCACGGCTGAGCAGGTCGAATTTTGTCCAGTTGACGCGCCAGTTCACCTGCGCTGGTGATCGGTCCCCAAGTAACCGCCTGAATTTCGCCTTGGGAGTCAATAAAAAACGTGCTGGGCAAACCCACCACGCCAAAACGTCGCGCCCAATTCTCGGCAGTGTCTGGGCCATTGGGATAGCTCACCGCGTACTCGGCGAGAAAGGCTTGTGCCGACTCAACGCGATCTTGGCGATTGACTCCGATAAAGACAATGCCCTGCCCTTGTTCTGCACGCCAAGCAGCCTCGAATAATTCTGCCTCGGCGCGGCAGGGTTCGCACCAACTAGCCCAAAAGTTGACCACAACGCCCTGCCCGCGCAACGCCACCAGATCAATCAGCGTGCCGTCGAAACCAACGATCTGAAGTGGCGGTGCTTGGCCTTCGGAGAGGTGGGGACGATGCTCCACGCGCGCCAACCAGCCAACCCCGAACCAAGCAACCGCCACGACTGCCAATATCGGAAGCAACCGCCGCCACGCTGGGCGTAACGCAGCGGGTTGCTCTCTTTGTGAACCTGCTATTGGCTCGCTAAATCGAAGATCCTTTGCGTCCGCCATCAATATTCTTCCAGGCTGCAACCACTGCAACGGTGATGACCGCCGCAATGATGACTTCAGCAATCACCTGGGGGATTAGCGTGGGAATGGCGGCTACTGGGAAATAGCCACGCGCAATCAGCATTCCCACCACCAGAATCGTATTGGTCAGTGTCCCCACGACGCTACTTACAATCAAAGCCATATACTCGCTCTGCCCGCGTAGCAACACATAGCTATAGTAGGCAGCAGCACCGATAAAGAGGCGAGGCAGAACCGAAACCAAGGGATCGGCAAAAAAAGTACCCCCACCCTGGAGCATACTCGTAATGCCAAAGATCAAGCCGACCAGCGTTCCAACCAGAGGGCCTTCGAGGATGGCCCCAATAATGACAGGAACGTGCATGATCGTTGCATTACCAGCAAGGTTTGGCACCGGGATATAACCCAGACGCGTCACTCCCAACAAAATTGAAATGGCGGCGAGAATGGCAGTGATAACGATTCGCCGCACGGACAGGACTGGAGCACTTTGAGCCGACTGCACGTCACTTTCTCCTTTCTTTGCTTGTGTGAATCCAGAATAGCCAAGAACAAACAGTTGAAATGGCACAACAAAACCAACTATTTAGATTGCTCCATACCTGTACGCCTCTATTGTACATCATTTTTCTGTACACCATTATTCAGAACGTGCAGATTCTACGCCAGCAGATTTTACGGCTCCGCCAGCATGATGGTCAACATCTCTTTGTCAGCGCTTGCGCTATCACTGCTAAAAAGGAATTTCACGGGGAAACCAAATCGCGTGAGGCGGGTACACCATGTAATGCCGTGGCATTTTGCACGCCTCGTAGGATCGCCTCTGACAATAGCTCCGCTGCCAATGCACCGACCAATCCCATTTCTACACTGTCCCCCGCATCGTGTTGGCCTAGCCCTAAGGCAAAGACGATGTCACCATCCACGGAAGTATGCACGGGGCGAATGGTGCGCGCCAATCCATCATGGGCCATTTGCGCCATCTTTGTTGCCTGGGCCTTTGTGAGCTTTGCATTCGTCGCCACAACGCCCAGTGTAGTATTCGTGAGAGGTGGCGTTGATGAGTGGCTCGCGACGCCTGGTGGATGTGACCAAACCACGGGATCCGTCGGGTCAAGCGCGGCGGCTGCCATATTCAGCGTACCGGCAAACTTGTTATTTTCATCACGCACACCGGCGATGATCTGGTTAGTCCTTGGATCAAAGATATCACCCCAGGCATTGACGACTGCCAGCGCCGCCACAATCAACCCATTGCCAAAGTGATGACTGACCGAACCCACGCCGCCTTTGGTGGCTTGATCGACGCCTAATATCTTGCCAACGCTTGCCCCTGTGCCAGCCCCCACAGAGCCTTCGGCAACCGGGCCATCATTGGCGGCAGCACAAGCAGCATAGCCCGCAGCAGCATCCGGGCGCACATCCGCACGACCGAGGATCAGATCGAAGAGAATCGCCGCAGGCACAATGGGGACTTTCGCGACACCTACGTCAAAGCCATATCCTTGTTCCTCTAACCAGCGCATGGCTCCATCTGCCGCAGCCAGCCCATAGGCGCTGCCCCCTGCCAACATAAGACCGTGGATGCGGTCAACAAGACAGGTGGGTGACAACAAAGCAGTCTCTCGTGTACCCGGTGCGCCACCGCGCACATCCACCCCTGCCACCGCACCCGATGGCGTCAGAATAACCGTGCAGCCTGTGGCTGCGTCCTGATCTGTCCAGTGGCCCACCAGAAGCCCTGGTATATCTGTCAAGCTGTTATGCATAATTCTTCCTATGGAATGTAGTCGCTATGGGATGTGATAGGGTTAATCATACACCTTGTCCGTAGACTGATAATCATACGGCAGATACTTGAGTGCAGCCAAACTTTAACGGAAGGGAAGCCTACTCACCATTCTATTACACAAGTTTCTGTAGGGGGATCGCAGCGCTTAAATGGGGTAAACTCGCACCATAAACGACTTTGGGCGGGTATCAGGACGGGTATTCGGCACGTACAAGGCATCTCCTAGAAATGCGTAAATGGGCGCTCCCTACTTGGCGATGGCCCTATCTCTTGATAGACTCAAGCTACGAAACGTGTAGAGGAACCTAACCAATAAATAACCAATATGAGTCAAGATAAGCATCAATCATCTCGCCTGATCTTCAACCCGCGCGGCAAAACGACCTCCACACCCGGGGTCGATGCCAGCGAGAAAGAGCGCTTACGAACAGCCCGCGAAAAAGCTGCGGAATATCGCAATCCCGATGAGCACACGGCAAACCAGGATCACAAAGTCCGCGATATGGACGAATGGGCAGATATTGTCAGCCAACGCATCGAAGAAGCGATCCGGCGCGGTGACTTCGACAATCTGTCCGGGCACGGCAAACCAATGCCGGTGGAGCGCGAGCCGTTTGTCCCCGAAGATCAACAAATGGCCTTTAAGCTGCTCAAAAATAACGATCTAGTACCTGACTGGATTGCAGAGCGCCGCGAGATCCTACGCGTTGTAGAGCATTGGCGTTCAGAGTTTCAGCGTATTGTGGGGGAAGCACAAACTGCCTGGACAGCCGCCGAAAGCGAGCAGCGCCGTCTTCAGCTAGAAGAGCGGTGGGCGCGCTGGATCACACGCTGGGAGGACGAGGTGGTGGAGCTCAACCGGCGCATCAATACGCTCAATCTCAAGCAGCCTATTACCCATCTTGAAGTCTATAAGGTGCGGTTGGAGACAGAATTGCGCGCGTTGGGGATGGGGCGCAGGTTAGAAAAGTAGACCTGTACCTTATTGCAGTATATCCTACTGCAATAGCCGGTTGTTGCGCACAGCCTCTATGACTGCCACAATCGCAGCACTGGTTTGCGCGGCGTACTCTTCCGCCATCACGATTGACGCATGAGACGCACCCTCCACCACGCGCAGCGCGTGGTTGCTGGAAAGCGCCAATAATTCCTCTTGCATCTGATTATAGATGCGCCGCGATTCATCCATTGGGCTATTTGGGTCTATCCAGCCCTGTGTAGCGGAGACAATCATAAAAGGGCGGTCGCCAAAGTTATCCGCTTCTTCCCACTGGCGCTGCGACTCAGGAAGCACCTGCGACTCAGTTAACAACGAATCCCACAAGGCATTCGACCCGTAAAATGCCTGTGCATAACTACGTTGTGGTTCTGGCAGTGTCTCCTGGCGGCGGATAAGGCGAAATATGCCAAGGCGAGCCATGAGGGGAGCCATCGCCATAAGTTCCCGATCTGCTGCGGCTTGCTCATGGGCGGCTTGGGGCATGCGGTCTGAATAGATGTCAGGAAAACCAGGCTCTACCCATACAAGTCCCACCACCTCGTCAGGATACAAGTCTGTATAAAGCCGCCCAACCATTGCCCCAAATGAATGGCCTACCAGAATTTTGGGGCCGTCAATGCCAGCGTTGGCTAACAGGGTGTGTAGTTCTTGTGCCATTGTGCGTGCATCGCGCGGCGCAGGGCTAGCTTCGCTCCAGCCTCGTCCTGCGCGGTCATAGGCACAGACACGCGTCTGCTTCGCCACTTCAGGCTGTACCCACCCCCAATTGGCAGATGTACCATCGCCCAACGCATCCAAAATCACTGTCGGGCTGCCTTCGCCCATGCAGACAAGATGCAGCCGGAACCCACCCACATCTATCAATTCGCCTGGTGGTGGATAGGCGCGGAGATCCGCCGCAGTCGCCACTCCTTGGTAGATCAACGCAGCGCCAAGGCCAATCACCACGAATGCCAGCAGCCCAATCAGCAGCCAACTGAGCCAGCGCAACCATCTCGACCGTTGTGATTGGACACTCATACTTGACGCTTGCACCTGCTATATCCTTCCCTGCATCTACTGTGCATGGTCGATCCGCCATCGGGCAAAGTGATTGTCGCGCAAAGTGATTGTACAAAAAAGGCGCATGATCCACGTCGTGCGCCCTTCTCGTTGGTTCTTACAGATGCTATTGTCTTGCGCCCCTTCCTTGGAGCCGGAAACCCGCTGGGTGGCTTCGAGGAAGGTTTTTGCATTCAAGGCTCTTGGCTATCCATGCCGGCGCATAAAGCGATACATACGCTCCAACGCCTTCTCGATATTCTCCGTACTGGCAGCATAGGCACAGCGTACATGGCCTTCGCCACCCGCACCAAAGGCACTGCCGGGTACGACTGCGACACGTTCTTCCAAAAGTAAGCGTTCGGCAAATTCCTGTTCGCTCATGCCGGTCTTGGCAACGCTGGGAAAGGCATAAAAAGCACCCTTTGGCTCAAAACAGTCCAACCCAATCTGGTTGAGACCACCCACAATCAAACGCCGTCGTTGGTCATAACTCGCCACCATATTTTGGACATACTCTTCGACAGCGGGATTGACAAAGGCTTCGAGGGCCGCCTCTTGCCCCGTGGTAGAAGCAGACATGATCAGATATTGGTGAATCTTACGCATGGCTCCAATCAAATCAGTTGGGCCAAGCGCGTAGCCAATGCGCCAGCCGGTCATGGCGTAATCTTTGCTCATGCCGCCCAGATGCACGGTGCGCTCAGCCATTCCTGGCAGCGATGCAAACATAACATGCTGGTGGTCGCCATAGACCAATCGATCGTAGATTTCATCGGAGATAACGATCAAGTCGTGTTTCTCGGCAATGCGTGCCAGTTCCAACATGCCAGCACGATCCATCACCGCGCCCGTGGGATTAGAGGGGAAGCCGATCAGCAATGCCTTGGTGCGTGGCGTAATCGCGGCTTCGATCACCTTTGGATCAACCTGAAAGTCGTCTTTGGCATAGGTGGGAATATCCACCACGCTTCCCCCTGCCAAAATGACACTGGCAGTGTAGCTGACAAAGCAGGGTTGGGGCACAATCACCTCATCACCTGGGTCGAGAATGGCCTGCATGATGAGATACATGGCCTCGCTAACACCCACAGTGATCAGCACATCCGTCTCGGGTTCATAGGCAGGGGCACCATAGAGATCGCTCAATTTCCGGGCTACTGCGTAGCGCAGTTCGATCATCCCTGCGTTCGAGGTATACGCGGTGTTACCGCGCTCAAGGCTGCCGATTCCTGCGCGCAAGATAGGGGCCGGGGTGACAAAGTCAGGCTCACCAATGCCCAGGCTGATCACATCATCCATCGTTGCCGCGATGTCAAAATAGCGGCGGATACCGGATGGGGGTACTGCATTGACTCGCTGGCTGATACGACTGCTGTGCTCACGTAAGTTACGTTTGCCATTTGATAGAGAACTGCTGACCTGTTTTGGGGTCAACAGCGTAGTAGGCGTTTGCGGATTCATGAACAGTTGGCCTCCCTGGCCAACAGAAAGTGTCAAAGTTAGGAACTGCAACTGCTTGGATGGGTGACTGGTAGAGCGGACTAGGCAATGCGCCGGTCTCTGCAATGAGACGCGCCAAAACAAGTCCGCTATCCGAGCAAGCCGGTAAGAGGCCGTTCACAATTTAGATGCCGACGTTCATCTCAATTGTCGGCATCAAGCAATGGCTAAACCACCAACACCACAACCCAAGCAGGGAAGTCTGCTATCCATACGTATAAACCATTATCTGCTAAACCGTTATCTGCAAAGAATAATCAGGAGTTAGGCGAATTTCGAACTGTTATCAGGATAACTTACGAAAATGACACCAAATAATACGAGTGAATCTGCGTAAAAGTTCTCAACGCGCGCAATTGTTATTTATGTTATTTTCGATTAAATCTCGTGTCTGTGAGCTATCTTGTCTAGGGGATATGTATTTCAACGTCCCTAAAGGCGCAAAGTTCCCTCAAACTTAGATTTATACACAAGATATATACCCCACTAGTC